>JBDLJY010000074.1:0-23600 GCA_039714115.1 Pseudomonadota bacterium
GGTGCCAAATTACCTAATTTGGATAATGTGGCAGAAATTATTGCTGCAACTGAGGGTGAATTGTATAAATGAGCCAAACAAAAGATATTTTGGTAGACGTTAATCTGTTGCTTTACGCTACTGTGGTAGATTATCCCCACGTACTTGGCTGGAGGAACAATTTAATGGAAATGCTCAAGTTGGATTACCTAGCGTTTGGATACCGCAACCTACTGAACAACATGCCAAAATTTTAGGCAACTTGCTTTGTGCATCAGGGACAGGAGGCAATTTTGTGTCTGATGCACACTTAGCGGCTTTGTCAATTGAACATGAATTGGTACTTTGCAGCACAGACCGAGATTTTACCAAATTTCCAGATTTGAATTGGTATAATCCCTTGTCAACAAATTCACAGGAAAAATGATTGTCTGATTGGAGTCCACCTTCGGTTTGGCTGAGTTCCAAACCAACTATCAGTTTGGTTTAGTATAAATAGGCTAGACTTGATATAAAAACCTATAATTTGAGGCACATTGAGGATAAGCCTTACCGAATTATTCATTGAAAGTCCACAAAAAAATTTACTTGATATTCCAGCAAAACAATGATATATTTTCCCATCCTCTAGTACAACGGATTTGGGGAGATCACTCCTAACCCTCGATGAAAAATCCGTTTATTCCCCGAAACGAAGTAACGAGCGGAGCGAGATCATCAGTAAACAGAAATAATGCCAAGACTGGACAAAATCGTCAATATTTTAGAAACACAGGGCATTCAACAAAAAAAAGATTTATTAGATCATATTGATGAAGTGCTGAAAGTCAATCCGCAAATGTTTGGAGTATCAGTTGATGTCAATGCGCTGGTGAGGAAATTGTTTAAAAAATAGAGCCAGTGAAGAAATAGGATTTATTTGAAAGTTTAAAATGTTAAAATACTTTTGTTGAGCTACTTATATGATTACGAACTAGCCGCCCTGCATAAAGGGCTAAAGGAGATGTGATATATGTTGTTGGTTGAATTAGAACACACACTCATAAAACCGCTCCCCAGATCGGACAAATTACAGCTTATTGCAGACATTACAAAGATGCTACAACAGGAAGAGGAACGCCCTGATAAATATTTTGAGAGAGGATGCGAATATCCGGTTATGACACCGACAATTACCTCGGATGATAGTTCTTATAAAGTTGCCTATCAGCTCCAGCAGCTTTTGGAGGAGCATAATAAACTATGAAATATCACTATACCCGCTCTCCGGCATTTCCTCACCTGCGTGGGGGGTTGCCTCTTATAGAAATTGCTCTTTATCATGGAGAGCATAAAAAAACAGTTTCCGCTCTGGTGGATTCCGGGGCAGCAATGTCTGTTTTGCCATATGACACGGGATTGGAATTGGGACTGGCATGGGAGAAACAGACGGTTCCGGTTGATGTTGGGGGAGTTCTGAAAAACACTCCCGCATACGGGGTGTTGGTACGAGGAGAGATTTCTCATCTTCCCCCTGTGACGTTGGCGTTTGCGTGGGTACATCGTACAAGTGATGAGATAAGAACAATCTTAGGTCAAATGAATTTCTTTCAGCACTACAGAATTACATTTGAAGCGTATAATGAGATATTTGAAATAACCAAGAAAAAATAAGGTTATAATTATGACATTTTGCCAGCCGGTTAACTGCTGGACGGGATTTGCAATCCCGTCCGAAACCTTACGGAGCCAGTTGCAAACTCAATGCCATTAAGCCTGTCCCGACGTCAGGAGGGATCTAGGAGGGCTCTAAAACCATGTAGGGTGGATTAAGCGATAGCGTATCCACCAAAACTTATAGATTAATCATGTGGATACGCACAGCGATATCCACCCTACAGGTATGGAATTGTCGCGATGATCCCTCCTTAAGGTCCCTCCAATATCCCTCCTAGATCCCTCCTGACGTCGGGACAGGCTTGGGACAGGCTCAGCCATCCTACTATTCATACTCAAAGACATTCACCGCAGTTTTAGCCAACTCAAAGTCACCGAAAAAATAGGCTTGCCCGACAACCCACAACTAAGCGTCAATCACAACCACTTGCAAAAACTCGCTCAAAACGGACAAAGCGAATATTTCCAAAAAAATTCCGACAAATCTTATGAAATAAGTGAACTACTTGGAATAGTTGCCCCCCCAACAGAAACAGTGCAAAGACTGGAGAAAATCGTGAAGAGGTTAGAAACACAGGGCATTCAACAAGAAAAAGTCGCCATGAGGACTTGCCCGCCCCGGTTTTCAATATATCCCCGCTGTGACGCAAACGTCCCTCCCATCGTCAGGGTATCGTCAAGTGTCCGACAAGGCTTGTTAGTGGCAAGCGTACCGTCATATATAGCTTTGAGTTTAGAACCGCGAAAAATTATCCGAAACGCTTTTGTATAATACCTTCGCCAATGTCAAAATCTGTTAAGTTCCCTACGGGACGAATGAGGTACGATTTCCCGAAACTCATAGATGACTTAGGTTTCGGGAAATCCGCAGCGCGTAATGAACGAAACAACCATCAAGTTGGCGAAGGTATTGTTGTATCAAAAAGGTATAAATATGTCCGCTCTCGAAAACAATGTCCTCATTTTGAGTAAAGCAGATGAAGAAGAACTGCGTATAGCTTATGATCTCTTCCGTTCAGATCGTCCCTTAACTGAAGAGGAAGAAATGGTATTGTACGATCCAACTAAAGATCAAATACCTACCCTAGCCCAAGTCAGAAAAAGACAGGAAAAATATCGGTATCGGAGCCCTTTCAGCAAACCGCCAAAAGTGCTCACCGACATTCCCCTAACACCCCCAGAGTGAACAATCTCTCAGCGCGTTGAATCGTGTTGATGAATTACATGCCAAAGCTAAGGAAATGGCAGATTTGGCTAAGAAAAAGCTAAACGCTATTCGTTGATTTCTGCACAAATTCGTTGTACTAATTCTTTTTCAGGACTTTTCGGATTAAATACTTGTCACGAGCATTCTCGTATGCCTTTTTAGAAATTTGACCTTGCTCTGACATTTTCTTTAACTCAGCGAGTTTTTCTTCTAATGTTGGTGTTTCAGGTGGTGTTTCAGGTTGTTTGCTTATCAATTCTGGTCCTTCAAAAAACAAGTCTCTATCCTTGATTCCATAACTGGCTTGCTCAAATTCAATCTTTTTATTTACTGAACGAATCTGCATATAAAGAAGCTCAACAATTGATAAACCTACAAATGTGCTAATCATCCATTTCGATCCTGCAAGAAAATATACTTGATATATTATAGCAAGATTCTGTAATTGCGTTAATATCACAAGAAGATAAAGCATCTGCACTTGGTAAGCTTTTGTCGATTCAGTTATTTTCTGGTTTCCATTCTTTTGAGTTTTTATAGTCCATCCAATACGATCCACATCATTTGCAATATAACGAAAAAACTGACAAAGCCCCAGAAAAAATACAGTTAATAATCCTGGATGCCATCCTTGATATATAAACATCAAAGCAATAATCAGTATATATATTCCTGATATACCGATAAATAACGTTCCTTTCCATAAACGTT
The DNA here is from genome assembly GCA_039714115.1 of Pseudomonadota bacterium. Classification (GTDB taxonomy): domain Bacteria; phylum Pseudomonadota; class Gammaproteobacteria; order Beggiatoales; family Beggiatoaceae; genus Thiomargarita. The sequence goes on from JBDLJY010000074.1 coordinate 3,554, forward strand.
GGAGTTTTTGAGTAATAATATCTGGCTCTATGGGTGTTTTATGCATATCAATTTGTTTATCCTACGCTGGCTCGTCCAAAATAAATTTTGGACTCCGATCATATTCAAGCCCCAACATCTTAGCCACCAACGCTAACGATTTAACTGCCGCCTCTTCATCAAACGCTGTTCTATCTTGGCGCTGTGTGACGACGGCTTGCCCTTTAACTTTTTCTCCCATTTGCCGCCTTTCTCCGGCGGGAAAGCTGGCAAAGGTGCGACGTAATAAAGGTAATAATTCCGTAAAAACTTCTCCCTTTAATTCGCTAACCCAATTATCTAACACCGTCCAAAGTTGTTCATCATGCAACAACATTACGCCGCTCCCTCGCAGAAATCCGTCCACCCACGCGCCCGCATGCGTTGGTTCGTTGGATAAGGCAAAACTCATCTGTTGTGCCGCTTGCTCAAGGCTAATGACTTCAGCGCTAAAAAGTAGGCGACAACTCCGCCCGGCTATTAATCCATGCAATCTGTCTTGTGTTAGGAGTTTTTGCAATGTCTCTTGCCACATTGAAAGATGTTTTTGCAACAGAGTCACCGCATCATCCGTGCTAACAATCCGTTTATACATGTCGGCAGCGGCATCATCATCCAGTGAACTACACGCCGCTGTTAAGCCAACACAAATACGTGCGATTAAGGTATCAACGACATGGCTTATTAGTTTGGTATCAAAACGTCTGACGTTGCCATAGCGTAACACATTAGCCAATGTTGGGAGAGTATCCATCAGTTCTAGTACGTCGCTTGCTATTGCTGCTTGTGCCTCTAAGCGTGTCATGGCAAAGTCAACCGCTATGGGTAAATTTGCTAATAATGTCTTGTCAAGCAAGGGCGTGATAACGGTAAGATTATTGGCTTTTTTCAATTGATCACAAGTATATTGTGTGGCAGCCTCTTCAACCGTAACTCCCCAAACGCTGGCTTCAATCAATTTTATGGCAAATTCAGGCTGCCATTGCAGTCGCCAAATTTCTTTAAATGTCCCTTTAGTCGATCCTGAGCCTTTGAGTTCTCCCCAAGGTATATCAAGTAAAACAAGTCGATGCAGTAATTGTGAACGCCCCAATCCGATCTCTTTTCGCAAGTCTAATTCTAAGTCATTTTCGACTGCCGATGGTTTTAGGCGTAATTTTTTCTGCCATTTTTCTAAATCTTTTTGCAGCGGCATCATCGGTGTCTCGTTTGGCACTTCGCCTAAACGTTCACCAATGATGAGTTTTTCGTGAATCAAACGCATCGGTGTGTCATCACCAAAACATAGGGTGGTGAGGGCGGCTTCATTTAATTCTTCTAAATCTGGCAGTGGTTTTTCGCGTAAAGCGGCTAGGGTTTCTGCCAGACGCACACTTTCAATGACGTTGGCGGTAGAGGCATCAATACCTTCTTCGCGTAAATAGTGCGCGACTTTGGTCAGCCAACCGCTGGCGATTTGTTTGGCATGTGCATCCGCCTCCCATAGATGTTGATACCAGCCCGGTGAACTGATGCCTGCTCCATAGCCACTGAAATAAGTCAAGCGGCTGTTGCTCCAAGGTACCCATGTGGTTTTAACTTTGCTTTTTGGCAAACCTTTGAGTAGGGCATTATCATCTTTGATAGTCGTTTTTTTAGCGAGGGCGGGAACGTGCCAGGCGCCGCACACAACTGCAATACGCTCAAAACCGTCTTTAAGTGCCGCCCGTAGCGTTTTACGCATCCATGCTTCACGTAAGGTATTATCTTGATTGTCTCCAACTTCGTCGCGCAAAGCCGCCATTGCTTCTTGGATACCTAAAAATAATTCTAAACTATCGCTTTGGCGTTGCTCCACCATATATTCCCACCAACGTTCACCGTCGTCAAATCCAGCGGCTTGGGCGAGTAAGTTTAATGGATCGATTTGAGTGTTGGCGGAGGATTGTGGCAAGGCCATTTGATAGGTTTGCGGTAAGTCCATGAAACGTAATGGAATATTTTTTTGATGGGCATAATGGATGCTTTGCCATTCAGGTGAAAAGTCAGCAAATGGATAAAATACGGTCTGCGAAAGGTCGTCAGGTTTGTAGATGAGCAAGGCGACGGGCGGACGCATTTCTTCATGGGTGGCGAGCGGGAGCAATGTTTCTGCCTCAATGGGACCTTCTAGTAAAATAGCATCTGGTTGAATTTCATCTAATGCCTTCAATAGGCTGCGGGAAGAACCGGGGCCATGATGACGGATGCCTAGTAAATGAATTTTGTTGTCGTGTTTCATATTAGTTTTTAGCAATCTGATTTCTAGCTCAAAGCCAAAACATTAGTACAGGGATTGACGGAATAAGGGGATTGTTAAACGTTACGGAGCAGGTTGCAAACCTGCGTGAATGCGGACAAATCCCGCCGGACGGGGTTTTATCGTTCCCACGCGGAGCGTGGGAATTGGACGTCCTTTAGAAGTAGGTAATTATATTGGAGGTTTTAATAGTAGTTTTCAATTGCGACTGATGGAATGGAGAGTATAAGAGAGCAGATTAAGCCTATTCCCAAATCGCATATCGGAGGTTTTAATAGTCGTTTTAAGCTCAATGCCATTAAGCATTAGGATGTTGATCGTATGTGGATATTGGAGTCAGGATGGTTTTATTCGTTGTTGAACATTAGCTGTACTCAGGGCTCGTACTACAGGAGCATAGTACAGCGGATTTACGGAAAGAACGGATTGGCTCTGAGTGTTGTGTTTATCCGTAAATGCTGAAAAATAGGATTTATAGAGACTAAAGAAATCCTATTTTTTGAAAAAATAGGATTTCTAGTAATTAACTTAATGGCATTGATTTATTGGATCAGTAAAGACAAGCCATTTGAGTCTCATCCCAACCGGGATTGAGCTTATCAAGCCATTTTTTCAGTTTCTTGGAAACCTTTGTCTTTAAACAGTTGTCGTTCAAATTTAATTCAACAAATTTATTCAGCTTCATCAAAGATTTGGGGATTTTCCCACCCAGTTTGCAGTTGTTCAGCAACAGGTTTTCTAGTGTTATTGATGAGGATTGTGTCTGACGCATGAAGATAGAGTCCACCACCGTTGTTACCGACGCCGTTGTCGTTGATGACATTATTGATGAGGCTTGCTGCTACCGTGTAGTTGCCAAAATGAACGCCACCACCACTAGCAGTCTTTTAAGACTCATAACTTCTCCTTTGGTTGAAAAATATATCGTTGCCTGTTAGGCAGGAGACATTCTAATTTATTGTGAGGATTGATGCAAACGTTATTTTTTTTATGTGCTGTGCAACTTATTGATAAATAATATTATTTTAAATATTGAACATTTGGTTTTATTTCACTCCGTCAAGCGCAGATCAAAATGCAAGTCAGCCCCGCTTGGCCAAATTTCAGACGGGAGTCCAAAATTTATTTTGGACGTCCAAGATAAATCTTGGACTCCTAAAGTCAATGCCATTAAGCCTGTCCCGAGCGTGCGAGGGCTCAAGGCAAGGCGACGGCATAAATTATACTGCCCCGCAGCTTTTAATTAACGGCTTAACCTAATGGCATTAACCTTGCCTCAGCGCGTGGGACTTGAAAAATGGTATTTAATACCCCATCACCTCAACATGAAAAAAAATTCACCCCGACAAGGGAATTTAATCGAAAACCAAGCTTTCTGAAAACGAACAAGGAATCCTTAAAAGACGGCTTATTGAAAATAGAAAACCGTTTGAAGATTTTTTGCAACTGTTACTCCGAGAGGTAGAAAAAGAAACAACGACTCTTGATGTTTCTCAATCACTTAAAAAGCTTGAAGAAGAGGAAAAAAGAGAAATCAGAAGTTTTGATGCCATTGCTTTACTTGAGCTTATGAAAGATCGACTTAATTTACGGCAAGATGATATTCAGTGGGGAAAAACAGAGGGAAGAACAGAGGGAAGAAATGAAAAGAGTGCTGAAGAAAAAGCCGTGGCAAAACAGATGGCACAAGAAGGGAAATTAACCCAAGAACAAGCCGATGAGTTTTTGAGACGTTTGGAGGAATTTCATAAGACTTGATAGTATTCACAGTCCAAGATAAATCTTGGACTCCGAATACCACGCTCAATAAATAGCTCTGAGTCCAAAATTTATTTTGGACTCCAACATCCGTGATTTATCGCCTACCGTGACTTTGACTCTCTATATAAGCAAGAATCTCCCTTGCTTCGGATTCTGAAACACCCGAATTGGGCATCAGAATATTATATTCCTGTAATAGTTGCGTCGCGATAGGATCGCCTTCATCCAACATTTTATCGGGTTCTTGTATCCAACGTACCAACCAATCAGAATCTCGCCTGGAACTTACCCCTTGTAAATCGGGCCCAAGCAACGCTCCGCCTCCAATCGTATGACAAACAAGACATTTCTGCTTAAAAATCCTTTCACCATTAGACTGAACGCCAAACGACTCCTCAAAACTATCCGTTCTCCCTCTTTCCTCAGCTTTCCCTCTTTCCTCAGCTTTCAGTATTGGTTGAGATGGTTCCCAAAATTCTGACTCAGGTGGCGGCGGAACCTCAGCTTTAGCAAAATCGCCACTAGATTGAGATGGTTGCCGAAATTCTGACTCTGGTGCCGGCTGAGGCAGATAATACCAAATCAGCGTCGCCACTGCTACTGCAACGACGATGCCAATTCCACCGAAAAATGAGAAAAATGATTTTGATTTTGGCCGAGATTTATCGCTCACCTTAATCTCTTCCAAACGGCTCACCACCTGCTGTGCAGAATCGGGACGCAGATCAGGATTTTCCTCCTTACAGTGGCACAACAAATCAAATAATGCCGGTGGCGCCTTCGCTAAACGGCGCGGATTCAAAGTACGCGGCTTTTCTCCCGTCATTAACCGATACAAAGTCGCCCCAAAAGCATATAAATCACTTTTCGCACCCGGTTTGCCACCCTCCCCCATTTGCTCCGGCGGCGCATAAAATAATGTCCCCACTATCGCCTGCCCAAATTGCGTCATACCACTAGCACTCTGGCGCGACTCAGCCTCTTGTCGCAACGATTTTGCCACCCGTGCCAGCCCAAAATCTATGATTTTCACCATCAAACCCGTCTCAGTCCGTTTGAATAACAGATTCGCCGGTTTTAAATCCAGATGAAAAATCCCCTTCTCATGTGAGACTTGCAACCCTTTAGCGATTTCTATGCCCACCGCAATACCCGTCGGCACATCCAATGCCCCATGCCGAGCTAACCAAGTTTCACCATCTAAAGCACCCTCAATATATTCAGTCACAAAATAAGGACGCGCCTGCCGGTGGGCATCAATATATCCACAATCGAGTGGCTCAGGCACATACACCCCCGCCACTTGACGCATGAGCATAGCCTCGCCGAAAACTTCCTGATAAGTGCCCTTGCGCCCCTCCCAAAAGCACTTAACCACCACCTTTTTTTCTCCCCATTGATCATGGCATAAAAATACGCAACCCATGCCGCCCGCGCCCAAGAGTTGCACAATCGGATATTTTTCAAGATCATGCAAAGCATAATGTCGATCAATCTCTATCGCCGACTCCAAATCGGCTAAAGCTTGGGCATAATCCTTATTCCGCAGCCGCACCTGAAATAGATTAAAACAAGCCAAAGCTTTTTCGGCGGGCTTTTCGGCAGCGTCTCGCGCTTTTTCAAATAAATTTTCTGCCGCCGCGATATTGCCCGTCGAAGACAACATACTGCCCGCCATGATAACCACTTCATTATAATCAGGATGACGACTCGGCAACCCATTCAACTCAGCAATAGCGGCTTGAATCAAATCAAGACTACTACTACTATGATGCGTAAATTCATCACTAGGTTTGATTTGTGCTGACAAAGCAAAACGCGCCATCAAATCAGCTATCTTCTGTTTTAACTCATTAACATCATCGGAAATTTCCTCGGTTTTGGCTAAATTGGCTTTGACATCATGATGCACCGCCTCGATTTTCCCATGTAACTTTCCCGTTTCCTCCAGCACTTGCCCCAATTGAGATTTTAACAACCCCCCCCAAACGCTAAAACGCTCCGAAAAATCAATCCAATCCTGATGGCTGCGTTTCCAAGCAATAGCGGCAGCCTGTAACTCATCAGTGATAGCATCGCCGGCTTGCAAAGAACCTGCATTTTGCTCAACCAACCTAAGGATTTGTTCTTGGCTACTTTTCAGATCGCGCACATCTAGCAATATCCCTTCTCTTTGTAGGGTCGCTAAAGTGGTTTTAGCGCGATCATCTTTGCGGAGTAAATCATGGAGAAAAAAGAGAGTAGCTTTGCCTAATAAATCGTCATAGCGGAGAAAGGCAAAGAACTGATCATCAAAGGAAAAACCAAAATTATGATTTTGATCGCGCAATTGCGCCAAGATTAAATCAGTAATCGCCAAAGAGCCCTTATCGTTAACGATTGCAGCTAAATCGGACTCAGACAAGCGGATGTTTTTCCCTGAAAAAATAGAGGGTAACTGAGTAAGTTTTTTAATTTTTTCAAGGAATTGTTGGCGTAGCGCTGGTAAAGCTTCACCGTGTTGGGCGGCGAAATGTTGTAAATAATCTTGCTCAATTTGCTCCGCGAATTCGCGCTCGACTTTGGAACCGGTCAATTTTTGTAAGAAAGCGCGTTTTTGATCATTGTCCACTAAACCAGCGCCAATGGCGGCGAGGGCGTAGGTATAGCTCTCTTGATAGAGCTTAGCGATTTCAAAGGCGGTGAATACAAATTTTTCTTGAAAAATTGAGACAGCTTTTTCGCTGGCTTTTTCGGCCATTTCTACGATGGGGCCACCTAGTAAGGCGCAGATGCCCGTTTTTATTAAAGTGTTTAATGACATAATTATCTTAACTTAATAGGATGGTAAGTTCGTAGTAGGCGATAAATCGCCTACTTCCTGACAAGGCGCAAACCGAGATCAACGCTCCCGCCCGAGACGATCCGCCAACTCTCCATGCGAGACGTCACACTCGCCTCGCTGGGGTCATCGTACCACGAACCACCGCGAATCACCCGATGCCTTCTATCACCGTTACTTAAACAACGTTGCTCTTGGCCATTATATCTACCCCGATATAACGAGCAAGTCCATTCCCAAACATTGCCCACCATATCATACAAACCTAAAGCATTAGGCGCGAAAGAACCGACGGGTGCCGTTTGTTTATTATCCCAGTGGCTATCGCAACCATCACAATTAGCCCGATTTTCGCCAATCTCATCGCCCCACCAATACTTAGTATCGGTACCAGCCCGAGCCGCATATTCCCATTCAGCCTCCGTTGGCAAGCGATATTGTTCCCCAGTTTCTTCACTTAACCATTCTGCATAAGCGATGGCATCCTGAACAGACACATCAATCACTGGCCGATTGCCACGCCCCCAACCTTCATCATCTGGTTTGTCTTTACCCGTGACTTCAGTAAATTTGTCATATTCATCAAAAGTCACCTCATAGCGCCCCATCGCAAAGCGCTCCACCAACACATCAGGCACATTACCGTCGTTCTGAATATCGCCCATCTGAAAAAACCCAGCCTTAATCACTACCATTTCTGGCCCGTAACTGCCATCTTCTAGCTGATCACGGAAGATATCTCCAACGTCCTTATAGCTAAGAGGTTCGTTGTAAACTTCAGTTCCTTCCTCCTCTTCTATGCTCATAGGCGGTGGCAATCTGACAGTCCGTGTAGCCTCAGGTGATTGAGGCACTGGCTCCTCTGCTATCGCTGTTTCCACAGTTTTCAGATTTTCCCCAGTTTTATTAGCCAACTCGTTTATTTCAAAAGTCGTTTGAGGTTTCCGAAATTGGGACTCGTATGTCGGCATTACCTTAATAAGGTCTTTTTCAGGCTGCTCAAACCAAATCAAGGTTGCCATCATAACTAGGGCAGACAGACCGAAAACTAATTTTTTCTGTTTTTTGTTCATTTGTACTTGTCTTCTCGGTTATGCTAGTACATTGTCAGCCTTATTTTGTCTGGGGTGGACCCGACAAAATGAATTTGACAACGATAAAGACAGACCTGCAGGGAGACCAATACCCCGCAGGTCGTTATAAATATTAACCCGCAGGTTTGCCGGCACAAACGATAATGGCATTGCAGCTTTAAACTAACTAAGGAATTTATTAAATGCACACAGCAACCTTAACCACTTTTATTATTTATCTGATTGTGCTCTTTATTCTAGGTATTATAGCCTATCGACAAACCCATAATCTCGCTGACTACATGTTAGGCGGGCGACGATTGGGCAGTTCAGTGGTGGGGCTCAGTGCCGGGGCATCGGATATGAGCGGCTGGCTGCTGTTAGGTTTACCGGGCGCACTCTATGCCAATGGGCTTAATCAAATCTGGATTGCCGTTGGATTGATCATTGGCGCCTATTTAAATTGGCTCTTCGTAGCGAGCCGGCTGCGTACTGAAACCGCTGCCCTAACGATACCTGAATTTTTGCACAACCGCTTTCATTCAAAGCTGCTACGCATCATATCCACGTTAGTGATTTTCTTATTTTTTACATTTTACGTCTCATCAGGATTAGTCAGTGGCGCGATATTATTTGAAAGCAGTTTTGGCTTAAATTACACCACCGCCTTATGGATGGGCACCACTGTCATCATAGTTTATACCTTTCTTGGCGGATTTTTAGCTGTCAGTTGGACAGACGTTTTGCAAGCTCTTTTAATGTTATTAGCGTTGATTATCGTGCCTATCGTCACACTCTCCCAAATCGGCGGCTGGGAAGCGATGACTACAACTATTAATAACATTGATCCAACACAATTAGATGTGTTTAAGGATATGTCCCTGTTAAGTATTATTTCACTCATGGCATGGGGACTGGGTTATTTTGGGCAGCCACACATTTTGGTTCGCTTTATGGCGATAAAATCCGTGCAAGAGATGCCAAAAGCCCGTCGGATTGGCATGTCTTGGATGATTATTTCGACAGCCGGGGCAGTCTTGACAGGCTTTATTGGCATTGCCTATTTTGCTGACAATCCGCTGGACAATTCAGAAAAGGTATTTTTAACACTAAGCCAAGTTTTATTCAACCCCTGGGTGGCAGGTTTTCTATTAGCCGCGATTTTGTCTGCCATTATGAGTACCATTGACTCACAATTATTAGTCTCATCCAGTGCCCTCACTGGCGACTTTTACCAAGCCCATTTACGTCCCAATGCCAATCAAACTGAATTAGTCTGGGTTGGGCGACTATCAGTTATAGTGGTTGCCATCGTAGCACTCGCCCTGGCATACAATCCCGATAATACTATCATGGATTTGGTGGGTTATGCGTGGGCAGGCTTTGGTAGTTCATTTGGCCCACTTATCATTTTCAGTCTATTTTGGTCAAGAATGACGCGCAACGGAGCCTTGGCGGGCATGATTGTAGGGGCAGTGACTGTGGTTGTATGGGAACGTTTAACGGTGTTTGGGATTATCCCTTTTTCACTTTATGAAATGGTGCCAGCTTTTTTATTTAGTAGCATTGTTATTGTGGTGGTGAGCTTGCTAGAAACCTTAGGAGTCCAAAGAAGGGCTCGCGCCCGTCCAAGATAAATCTTGGACTCCAAATACCTTTGAATCCAAGCTCATGTAGGGTGGATACGCGGAGCAATATCCACCCTACATGTATGGTTTTATCCGGCACGATATGGCATTGAACTTGTTGCCGTTACGGAGTTATAGCGTTCAATGCCAGTATGATAAACCCCTCAAAATCAGACCTGCCAGGTATCCAAAACCTGGCAGGTAGTTTTCTACTCCGATTGACCTGACAGGTTTTTGACACCTGTCAGGTTTGTCTTAACTTAATGGCATTGAGTTATAGCGTTGGGGTTTAATTAAATTCGTTTATTTCATAATTAGTTGTACTAATGTTTCCAACCCATCACTAAATTTAGTACAACTAATATCGATCTAAACTAATTTTTTTAAATCACTCCGAATTGAATTAAAAACAGGAGAAAAACATGCTGAAATTTCCTTATAGTATTTGTGATTTTTATACGCTTATCACTGAAGACTATTTTTACGTGGATCGCACAAATCACATTCGCTTAATTGAAAAGGCGGGAAAACAATTACTTTTCCTACGCCCGCGTCGTTTTGGAAAAACCCTATTGCTGTCCATGCTAGAAAATTATTACGATGTAGCAAAAGCGGAAGAATTTGAGCACTTGTTTGGACATTTAGCGATAGGGCAAAATCCGACACCTAAGCATAATCAATATTTTGTCATGACATGGGATTTCTCAGCAGTGAGTCCACAAGGGGATGCTCACCAGATTGAGCAAACCTTGCATAGGTATATAAATAGTTGTATTCAAGATTTTGCAGACTATTATCAAACACTCCTACCCTCCGAGATTCGGATTGAACCCGTTGATGCGATTGATTCTTTTCTCTCGCTCTTGAGAGTAGTGCGACAAACACCGTATCGCCTCTATTTATTAATAGACGAATACGACAACTTCGCCAATGAAATGATGATGGGCAGCCAAGAATTAAGCAAGACTCGTTATGACACCCTGTTATCTGGTGAAGGTTTATTAAAAACCGTTTTCAAAACCGTCAAATCAGCAAGTGCTGGGCGTGGTTTGGATCGCGTCTTTATATCGGGAATCTCGCCGGTAGTGTTGAGCGACATCACCAGTGGCTACAATGTCGCTGAGGATATTTACTTTCTAAATGAATTTAACGATTTATGCGGATTTAGGGATCAGGAAGTTGCCTCGGTTTTGGCACAAGTGGTTAAGGATTGTGATTTACCACCAGAAAAAGCTGATGATGCTTTGACAATGATGCATACATTTTATGATGGCTATTGTTTTAGTGATCGCACTGATGAATTAATCTATAATCCCACTTTAGCCCTTTATTTTTTGAAAGTTTTTCAGCGAGACTGTCAATATCCGCGCAGGATGTTAGACGGCAATTTGGGAATGGATAAGGAAAAAATCACTTATATCTCTAGGCTGCCAGGTGGAGAAGAAGTAATTATGAATGCTCTCCAAGAAAAACCACCCTTAGCGGTTTGGGAACTCGCCTCTCGCTTTGGCGTAGAAGATATGCTGTATGCCACTAAAGATACGACTTTTATGGTGTCATTGCTCTATTATTTTGGGGTTTTAACTTTAGCTAGCCAAAGCGAAATCGGAGAATTAGTTTTAAAGATCCCAAATTTGGTAGTGCGAAAACTTTACGTGGAACGAATACGAGACATGTTTTTGCCGGTGCTTTCTGATCAAAAGGAATCTCAACAAGCCGCAAAAACGCTATATCAAACGGGCGACATGCAGCCCTTGTGCAAATTCCTTGAACGCAGCTACTTTAAAGTGTTTGACAATCGTGATTATTCTTGGGCAGATGAATTGACTATCAAAACAGCGTTTTTGACAGTATTGTTTAATGATGCGCTTTATATCATAGACTCTGAAGTGGAACTTGAACGGACTTATGCCGATTTAGTTATGATAGTACGCCCCCAAATGCGACGCTATCCGCTTAAAGATATTTTGATTGAATTTAAATATGTCAGTTTATCAACCGCCAAATTGACAGGCAAGAAGGCAAAACAAATGGACATTGAAAAATTAAAAGCTTTACCGGCTGTGCAAGACAAACTGGTAGAGTCAAGAAATCAATTAGACAAATATCGCCTAGTGTTAGAATCCAAATACGGGAACTTATTGCGATTACAGAGTTATAGCGTTGTCGCGGTGGGGTTTGATAGGTTAATTGTGGAGAGTAATTAAATAGGAGTCCAAGATTTATCTTGGACAAAGGAGAAAAACATGCTTGAAAAGGCGGGAAAACAATTACTTTTCCTATGCCCGCGTCGTTTTATGAAGCTAATTTGTTATGCCCGCGAGAATGATGAAGTACCCTTTTTAGAGTACATGGCAAAATATGAATTGCTAGACAGTGATTCTGAAAAAGAAATAGAGCTGAAAGTAAAACATATTTTGCATATCAAAGATGTACTGATATACTTGTTTGAGCATAAAGGTAGTTATAACCTTTCCATGACTGAGCAATACAAAGGTAGAGAAATTGGCATTTTAAAAATTAAAGAAGGTAAAACCCTTGTCAGAATTTGTTTTTACACCATCGATGGAGAAGAAATTATTTTACTAGGTGGTTTTGATAAACCGAATAAATATGGTAACAAAGCCAAAGGGAAAAACCTCAACAAGATGATTCAAGAGGCACTAGATACTTTTGAATTTTACAAAGATGACTACCTGAAAAATCGGAAGTCCGTTCCCATTCCTTTTGAGTTGTAATGCAATATGATAACAAAAGGAATGATATGTCAAAAATGATTAGGAATGTTAGTGATGAAAAAATATACGAATGTATTTGAACAAGCTGAAAAACATCCAAAAGCTAAGCAATTTCACGAGGATAACTTGGCACGCCTGAGACTGGCTGAAGCCATTCATCGTGAACGCATGGCTCAAAACCTTTCCATGAAGCAATTGGCTGAAAGAGCTTACACCACTCCAGCCATGATTAGCCGTATTGAAAATGCTCAAATTTCGACAGGGATTGATGTTATTTTCAAAATTTTTAAAGCTTTGGGTAAAGAGAAAGTTGAGTTGCAGTGTGTGTGAAATAACTATGTGCTTGCCCGCTAACCTTTCGGGTGGATCAATACCATCTCGTGCTGCCTTAAACTAGACAACAAAAGTTTATCTTGGACAAAGGAGAAAAACATGCTGAAATTTCCTTATAGTGTTTGTGATTTTTATAAACTTATCACAAACAACTATTACTACGCTGATCGCACCAACCACATTCGTCTCATTGAAGAGGCGGGAGAGCAACTACTCTTCTTACGCCCGCGTCGTTTTGGAAAAACCCTATTACTATCCATGTTAGAAAATTATTATGATGTGGCAAAAGCGGATGAATTTGAGCGCTTGTTTGGACATTTAGCGATAGGGCAAAATCCGACACCTAAGCATAATCAATATTTAGTGATGACTTGGGATTTTTCTGTCGTTAGTTCACATGGAGAAATAGAGCGGGTTCACCAAGCATTGCACGAACACCTTAACAATGCGATTTCAAATTTTGCCACACGCTATCAAGACTTGTTGCAAAATGACATTTCAATTAATAGCCATAATGCGATTTCTTCATTTGAATCTGCATTAACTGCCATTGGACAAACACCGTATCGCCTCTATTTATTAATAGACGAATACGACAACTTCGCCAATGAAATGATGATGGGCAGCCAAGAATTAAGCAAGAATCGTTATGACACCCTATTATCTGGTGAAGGTTTATTAAAAACCGTTTTCAAAACCGTCAAATCAGCAAGTGCTGGGCGTGGTTTGGATCGCGTCTTTATATCGGGAATCTCGCCGGTAGTGTTGAGCGACATCACCAGTGGCTACAACGTCGCCGAAAATATTTATTCAAAATTCAATGACTTATGTGGATTTCATCAAGACGAAATTGAAAGCGTCTTGCGTCAAATTCTCGCCGAATGTCAATTACCCGAAACCCGCCTCGAAGGCGCGTTAAGCTTGATGCGAAACTTTTATGATGGCTATTGCTTTGTTCCCCGCTTGTCAAATTTTGTCTATAATCCGACTTTAGCCCTTTATTTCTTAAAGTCTTTTCAAGAGACATGTCAACACCCCCAAACAATGCTGGACGACAATTTGGCAATGGATAAAGAGAAAATCACCTATATCTCTAGGCTACCGGGCGGAGAAGAAGTGATTATAAACGCCCTCCACGAACAGCCACCATTAGCAACTCAAACTTTAGCACATCGTTTTGGCGTAGAAGACATGTTATACACTGTCAAAGACACGACTTTTATGGTGTCATTACTCTATTACTTCGGCGTTTTAACCTTAGCGGGTGAAACCGACTTTGGAGAATTAGTTTTAAAAATCCCAAATTTAGTAGTGCGAAAACTTTACGTGGAACGAATACGGGACATATTTTTGCCGGAATTTCAAGAACAAAAGGAATCTCAACAAGCTGCGAAAACGCTATATCAAACGGGCGACATGCAGCCCTTGTGCAAATTCCTTGAACGCGGCTACTTTAAAGTGTTTGACAATCGTGATTATTCTTGGGCAGATGAATTGACTATCAAAACAGCGTTTTTGACAGTATTGTTTAATGATGCGCTTTATATCATGGATTCTGAAGTGGAACTTGAACGGACTTATGCCGATTTAGTTATGATAGTACGCCCTCAAATGCGACGCTATCCGCTTAAAGATATTTTGATTGAATTTAAATATGTCAGTTTATCAACCGCCAAATTGACAGGCAAGAAAGCAAAACAAATGGACATTGAAAAATTAAAAGCTTTACCCACAGTGCAAGACAAACTGGTAGAGTCAAGAAATCAATTAGACAAATATCGCCTAGTGTTAGAATCTAAATACGGGAACTTATTGCGATTACAGAGTTATAGCGTTGTCGCGGTGGGATTTGATAGGTTGGTTGTGGAAAGTGAAATCTTTTGTTGCAATCCTAGAAATTAACATTGCGGACGGGGAACTCGTAGAGAACTTCCCCGTCCGGCACAATAGTAGTAGATTAAGTAGTTGACTTTTCGGCAGTAATCAATGCAAGATGCGTCGGCAACGGAATCTGTTTTGGATTGGTGAAACCTGCCTCAGTAAGCCATGATGCAACGTCGTCTCCTTTTCGATCACCCGCATTGGGCGCGAATGCGACAAGAACATATAAATCCATCATCATATCTAAAAAGTGTCGCTTAGGGCTATGATCAATTTGCATGTAATCCTGCACGATGATCAATCCACCCGGGCGTAGTGCCTCATAAGCGCGACGGAATACACGAAGACACATTTCATCAGAAACAATAAGTACCACGCCAGAAATAAGCACCACATCATAATCGTTGTCTAGCTCAACTGTACTCATGTCCGCTTCGATGAGGGTAATTCTATCGGACAATTGGCTTTCATCTACCAGTCTTTGAGCCATTTCTAAAGGTTCTTTTTGGTCAACTAAAACAGCCTTCAACTGAGGATTGGCTTGACAGAGTGCGATACTGTAACTTCCAGTTCCACCGCCTAAATCCAGTAGTTTTCGCTTGCCACTGATATCGACATTTTCAACCAGATTTTGCCCCTGTCCAATCATGACGCGGTTATGTTGCCCCATCATGTAATCTGTCCAATAGGTGGGCGCGTCCACGAAACCATTTTCAAAGGGCAGTTCGGTGCGCCCTTCAAGTACAAGCTTATCTAACTTTCCCCAAGTATTCCAATGGTTAGTTATATGGCGCATATGATCGCCAAGATATTTAGGTTTACCTGGTACAATAAATTCAGCCGAAGTGGCCGAGTTTTTAAACTTATCCCCTTCTTTGTCCAAAAGTTCCAGCACCACACAAGCATCAAGAAAAGCCTGAACAAAGCGAGGATTCTTGGCTTTAAGGTGTTGCGACACTTCATCAGGTGACAGCGATTTTTGATCAAGCAGGGAAAATAAATCAAGTTTGACAGCAGCTCTCAGTACCCCTGAGTTCCAGTAGTTAAAACTTAAATCATAAAGTTTATCTGACACTTCATTCTCCACTTTTAGACATTATTTATAAGCAAAAATAAAAGTCGTTTGGCCAATATTTTTGCGTAGTTTTTCCCTTGTATCAAGATACTGCGCCATGCTATCTTTCTTATTCAGGGTTTGTACTCGTTCAAATGCTCGCTCTAGTTCCTCATCTGTTGCCAAAGACCAAGTAGAATCCCCATCTCGAAAATCTTTTTTGAGTGGCCCCATGGGATCAAGGTAATTTTCACCTTGAAGAACCGCATCCACCGGCACAACAATACCTACCTTATGAAAGCCAACTTCTTTCAGCATTGAGGTCATGATTTCTATTGGCGGAAAGCGTTTGGCAATTTTACCCACCGCTTCAGGAATTAAATCTGCCCACCAAAAACCATCATAAAGTTGCGGATGGCTACTGGTATTGAATACTAATACACCTTGGGGGCGTAATATTCGTTGTGCTTCTTTTATCAGTTTATGCACTGGCTCAAAATTTTCTGGGCTTGATGCGGCAACCAAGTGATGAAGTACTTGATTAGACATCATGCCGTCGAAAGTTTCATCGTGATAGGGAAGGGGCTCAAGTAAACTGCCTTGCTCTAATTGAATGTTAGCATCATTTTGGCACTTCTCTCGTGCTTGAGCTAACATACCCTCATTCAATTCCAACCCATACAAATGGCCTACTTTTTCCTTGAGTGCCTGAATATAGTTTCCAGTGCCACACCCACCGTCTAGGATGTTTTGCTCAAGCAAAGGGCGGGGAGTAGAAGCAAAACAACCTAAAAAAATATCAATACCGATAGGGATACGAGTATTGTCGTAAGCTTTTGAGGTGTCGTGATAGTTTTCATACTCAATTTGATTCATAACAAATAGTTCCGAAAAGTAAACCTGCCAGGTATTGAAGACTTGGCAGGTTTTAAGTCAGGTTTAATTTCGTTCGGGGTTTATTGACCCAATTGATGGAAACAGTTTAAAAGACGTTCTATATCATCCGATTGAATATTGCCCATATTAGCAATACGGAAAATAGAACTTTTCAATCCCCCTTGTCCAGCATATATCACAAACCCATTTTTTTTGAGGAACTGATGAAGTTGCTTATAAGTCGTGTTAGAGGGTAAATTAAAGGAAGTCAGTACCACACTATAATCCTGCTCATCTAAAAATGTTTCTATGCCAAGCCCTTGCCGAATTTTCTGTGACAATATAGAATAATGGCGATGTCTCGCAGTCCAACCTCCCATTTCTTCTAATTCAATGAGCGCTTCATGGAAAGCATAGCTGACATGCACAGCCTGTGTAAAAGGGGAATAACCTTGTTGTTGTTCTTTATAATAAGGATACAAATCAAGGTAGAGACTCGCAGCGGCAGAAGGGCGGGAGTCAAAGACTGAACGTTTTACCAACACAAAAGAAATGCCGGGGACACCATGCAAACATTTGTTAGCCGTTGCCGCACAAGCCTCTAAATTCCAAGAATCAAATTCAATCGCTTCTGCGCCAAAGCTAGAAACACAATCCAGTAATAAAGCCACATTTTTGTGCTTACAAATTTTCCCAAGTTTAGCGACATCATTAAGCCTACCCGTAGTAGTTTCATGGTGTACAGCAATGACATGAGTAATGCTAGAGTCTTCAATCAGGCGATTTTCTACCTCAGTCAGATTCATTGGCTCATGCCATAGAGAAGTGACAACTTCTATTTTTTTGCCGTGGGTTGTCACCATTTTGGCCATGCGCTCACCATAAACACCATTAGTCACGACAAGAGCTTTACCGTCTTGAGGCACGAATGTTGAAAGCATCGCTTCTACCGCGCAAGTACCTGAACCAGTAAGCAAAATGGCTTCATAGTCCTTGGCAGCTTCAGGATAAATTTTAGCTAAACGTGCTTTGATATCTAGGGCTAATTCCGCAAATTCAGGTTCGCGATGACATAAATCCTCTCGCTGCATTGCTTGGCGTACCCGTTCCGTAAGGGTAACCGGGCCGGGGTTAAGTAAAATCGTTTGGTTCATCATTTGATCACATTTGTTGAATAAACTGCCGTAAACGTTGAGCCACTTCCGGTGGCGTTATTTTAGGTCTAGGCAACTTATCGGGAATGCCCGGTTTGGTTTTAACCTGTAAAAAAGTTAATTGTTCAGTTGTGGATTCAATGACGGATTGTACTTCTTCGGGTGTATTGACGCAAAGCACTTTTTCGTAACCACAAGCTGCCGCAATCGCACCAAAATCAATGGAATGAGAAACAGTCTTTTGTCCCCCGGTCGATTCATGGCATTGATTATCTAGCAGAATGTGCAACAAATTAGGCGGACGTTCATAACCAATAATGGCTAAAGCACTCATACGCATCAGCACGGCACCGTCACCATCAATAACAATTACCCTTTGTGTTGGTCGAACTAAAGCGATGCCCAGCCCAATACTAGAAATACACCCCATAGAACCGACCATATAAAATTGACTGTTCCGATCTTCAAGGGCATACAATTCTCTACCACTATAACCCGTCGTTGCCAGTAAAATATCCGCCGGTTGACTAGCAGTTTGGATAACTTGCAATATATCCTGACGATAATTTTTTATCTCCTTTAATGCCGGGGCAGGTTCTAAAATGGCAGAAGGTGGTTTTAATGCCAAGCGAGAATTTAAAGAAACCGATTCAACAGAACCTTTTTTCATCACCAGTGCATAAGGTTTCTGATGTTCTGCCATAAAATTAAGAGCATGGTCCAAAGTGGGTTCAATCTGGTCTGTTTCAGTCGGAAAATAAGCCCACGGAATTTGCATTAATTCTAACAATTGTGGCGTAATGGCACCCATAAGTTTATGTTGTGGCTCATCAGGCGCACCTTCTGGTTCACCCCGCCAAGTCACAATGAGCAAAATGGGTATCTTGAAAATTTGATGCAAGGAAGTCAACGGATTCACTGCATTTCCCAAACCAGAATTTTGAAACATTGCCACACTACGCATACCGGCTAATTCGGCACCGGCTGCAATAGCAACGGCTTCACCTTCATTGGCAGCCCCCACATACTGGATATCTGGAGAATCAATGACATAGTTAATAAATGGTTTTAGAAAAGAACAAGGTACCCCGGCATACAAACCAAAGCCTTTTTCTTTGGCAATTTGGACAAAGTCTTCAGCTTTAATCATTATATTCTTATAAGCTCCTGATTAGCAGCAACTCTAATTGTCTAGGACTGACGCATTGAAAAACTAAAACTGACAATTTAGACAATTAGAATTGCAACTTTGTTAGTTTCAATTCCAATCTCAGTTTTCTTCTTTCTTTTGAGATATGGCATTATAAGATGGAAATAATGGTTTCCCAGCATCGCTATTACTGCTGTTGGGTAAATAGCATTTTTCTGCCTTTGAAAGTTCAGAGACTCCCTGAAGTCGAAATACTTCTGAGACTGGAACAATGTTTTTTTCAAGGTTGACTAAGCTTTCTTCCTTCTCTAGCATCTTAGATGCTTCTTGCATCGCGGTAATCGAAGCGCGTAACATATGGTTTGCCCATATCACGATAGAAAAGCCATTATCTCGAAATACTTTAGTCGGTGTCGAATAATATTTGGTAGGCACAATAACCACCGGACAGCGATTATACCACTCATGCTTAAAAGCAAAAATTTCATCAGAATCTGTTCTGGCACTGTGAATTAAAATCGCATCAGCCCCGGCTTGATGGTAGGCTTCTGCACGTTTAAGTGCTTCTGACAACCCCAAACCAGCAATAAAGGCTTCTACACGGGCAACAACGACAAAATTATCATCATATTGAATATCTTTCGCAGCTTTTATTTTACCACAAAATTCTTCAATTTTAGCCAGTTCTTGAGTTTTTCCCTTAATAAAACTGTTAGTTTTGGGAAAAAGTTTATCTTCAATACAAACGCCGGCAATATGACGCTGTTCCAGCTTTCTAACCAAACGCTGCACATTGTTAAAATTGCCATAACCCGTATCACCATCAAGAAGGATTGGGATGGTCGTGGCATCTGACATAAATTCTGCTGTTTCAATTACTTGAGTCCAACTAGCTTCATTACTGTCGCGCACACCCCACTGGGCGGAAATAGATAAACCGCTGGCCCAAATCCCCTTAAAACCAGCATCTTCAACCAGTTTGGCACTAATACCATTGTGAGCTTCAAGCAAAAACGCCAGTTGATTTGATTCTAGTAGGTTTCTTAATTGCCTACATTTTGTTTTACCTATTCGCATTTGTTTTCCTGCTGTAAAATATCATGAAATTAAGTATGAGATCAGATGACTTGGGTAGAACTTCAATATAGCAGAGCCTTCCACATCACAAGCTAACACTTGAACAATCATTTGCCATTTCAGTTAATATGCCAACAATTTTATTAACATTTGTAATGTGATATTCCACTACATCAATACAAGCAATGTTATCTTCATATTCCAG
>JBDLJY010000075.1:0-23595 GCA_039714115.1 Pseudomonadota bacterium
CATCGTGTCCTTCAAGGTTACAAGACTTACAGACAAACCAGACTGCATAAGCTTGCCTATCATCCTTTTATGGCTTCTTACCCTTGCACTGAACAGCAAGATGCTACTCTTACCGTCCGGGTAACGCTTTCATCCCAAACGTCACGGATGGCTGGTTTTCCATGGGGTGACTTCCAGCACCATGATATGAGTTTTACCTTCAGGCTTTATCTCTTCAGTGTCTTTGGTTAAACTGTATTAACCTGGGATACGTCTAATTAGGCCAAACGAGTCGCACTAGGCAATCCTTGTAGTTATGTTTTTTAAAAACCCTACACTTGCTTGGCTTGTTCTATTTTAAGTGGATCAAGCACCGATAAATCCTCAATCCATTCAAAGTCTTTAACATTAGAGCAATCTATTAGTACTTAAATATGTGAGCATCTGTGATAAATTGTGTTCATAAAGTACACAAAAAAACAACACTTGACATTCCTTTCAGTTTTGCTCTAATCACCAGTCTGCGTAGGGCATGATCAAACCAGATTTGATCTCGAAGCCAGCCTGTTAGAGCAGATTTTGATTTAAATACCGGGGGCTAACCGGGAATTAACGCACGGGGACAAGACGGCTCTGTAACCATCCGCATGGATGGTAGCAACCAGCTTGGATGAATCGTGAACTAAACCGTGATCACTTTTGATCACAAATTAGATAGCAGGTGACTAATGTCAGACCATGAATCAAAGCAGTTGCTGCGATAAGGGCATCACCTAAAGACATTTTCTTTTGTTGTCTTAAAGCCGAAGCTTTTTGAATCACCTCATCGGAAATGGGCAACGTCGGTGTCACCTGAAAAAAAGTTTCAAAATACTGCTTATTTTCGGGAGTGAGTTTATGATAGCCCAATACTTCAACATAACTCACAGCTGAAACAGAAACAGCTTGTTGAGATAAAAACTGTCTCAATTGTTTTTGTTTTGGTATTGCAGCATAAATGACGGTATTGCTATCAAGCAACATGACTATCCTTTCCCCAGTAAAGGATTATCTTGACGTATTTCACGTTGCCAAGCTACTGGATCATCAATACCCGGCCCGCCGTTATCAGCTATTTTTTGCAATATCTCAACGGCTTTTTGTCCTGATAATTCAGGCTTTTTAACCGGTAACTCATCCAGTATGGTAACATGTACTGTTACCGTGCTATGTTTCAATTGCGGGGGAATTTGATCAAACCATTCTAAACGATTGTTGTTTAATACTGCTTTATAAGTCGATAACATCTTAATGTATCTCCGAAATGCCTTAAATAAATTTTGGACTCCAATATAACGCATAAACCTACGTTGCATCGAAACCACGCCGGCGCGTGGGAACGATAAAAATAACCTTTATCCTTCCAAATGCCGTGTAAGCGCAATTCGTCCAAAATAAATTTTGGACTCCAATATAACACATATCAAACGGGGTGACATTATGTCAAATTAAAAAGGAAAGGTCTAGTTTTATTAATCTGGCCGTCACAAAACGACACGGATTAATAATCTATCTTACTGATTTAGATATAATATTTTTTTATAATCTTTAGTTATGTCAATCATAATTAAAATTATATATATTAAGACTCCGTCAATCCTTTTGAATTGTAAGATTTCTTGCCGCTGCTTGAAGTACAACGGATTGACGGGATAAACGGATTATTTGTGATGGATATTAAGGTCAATGCTATTAATCTCAAAGATGAGTACATCTAATTACGTGGATAAACGAATAAGGCTTAACGATTAAAAATTGAAGCCTCCGCTCCGGTGTAATGCCGAGTGTTTTAAAGCGGGAATACGTTAAAAATCCTGACGATTACGGGTAACAAGGATTGCATTTTGACTGAGGGCAATGGCTGCAATTTTTAAATCTTGTGTGCCTACACGCAACTTTTGTGAAATTCTTTTTTGCTCAAAATGACATCATATATCATAATTTATCTCCTTGATAAGTCCAAAATAAATTTTGGACTCCAATATAACTCCTCTCCTTGATAAGTCCAAAATAAATTTTGGACTCCAATATAACTCGCTCCAGCGCAATTCGTCCAAAATAAATTTTGGACTCCAACTTACATTTGTTTTGGAGTCCAAGATTTATCTTGGGCGAGCGCACGGAGAAGATAAATCTTGGACTCCAAAATAAAATTTATGATTCAGTACTTATATAGATTTGTCCGCCAAATGCACATCAGAAACTTGCTCTTGTGCCAGCACGATGGCGGCTGAATCCAATTCAGCTTTCCCTGTGCCCATTAAGGCATTCAAATATTGCGTTGCCAGCGCTGTCCCCGGCAAAGCTATTCCTAATTCGTGTGCGGTTTGCATGGCGATACGCATGTCTTTGTGATGTAATTTAGTTTTAAAGCCGGGCTGAAAGTCATGATCTAACATGCGTTGTCCATGGACATCGAGTATGCGGCTGCCGGCAAATCCGCCTAATAAGGCTTTACGCACATTCGCGGGATCGACTCCGGCTGCTTTGGCTAAAATCAAGGCTTCGCCCACCGCCGCAATGGTTTGCGATACCAAGACTTGATTGCAGGTTTTAGCGATTTGTCCTGCCCCATGATCGCCAATGTGGACAATGTTTTCACCTAAAATTTTAAACAAGGGCAGAGCGCGTTCAAATTGCGCCGCTTTGCCACCCACCATAATAGATAAAGTCCCTGCTATCGCGCCCTTATCTCCGCCAGAAACGGGCGCATCTAACATTTCTACGCCTTTTTCGGCAAGAGTGGCTGCGATACGGCGCGTGGTTGAGGCGGCAATACTGCTCATATCAATCACTAATTTGCCTGCACTGGTGCCGTGTATTATCCCGTTTTCGCCTAAAATGACTTCTTCAACATCGGGCGTATCTGAAACCATCGTGAAAATAATATCGCTTTGCGCCGCGACGGCTTTAGGTGAGGAACAGGCTCCTGCCGCTGTCAAAGTTTGCATCATTTCAGGGCGGCGGGCATGTACCCATAGCGCATAACCGGCTTTGCAAAGATTGAGTGCCATCGGGCGACCCATGATGCCTAGACCAATAAAACCTATTTTTTCATACATTTGCATTCAGTCACCGTGAAAATTGCTTTTTAAGTTATACCTTTTCGGATTATTACCGTACCCAACCCGAGGGATAAGGGTTTTACCCAATTGGCTGTGGAATTAATTGCGATGGCTCATTATTTAGAAAACGAGGCTGGCGATATATTAATTATATGGTGTAATCACGATAGGCGATGTCTGGCGTTTTGGAGTTCTCGAAAGTGCCGGCACAGTTAGAAAAACTTTTAGGGGTGTTATTAGGCATTCTCGAAGAGCCGCGAACCTAGCATCCATCCGGTGAATCAGTTCTGTAGCTCGGGACAGGCTTATAACGATCTACAGGGTTTGGGCAACCCCGTAGATCTGTTGAGTACTAATGTGGCAACTCATTATCGCAACTGATAATTTCAACATCCGTCAACACATTATTCAGCATCACCTTTCCATCACTATCGTTTAAACCAGTGTAAACGATATTACTCCAGTCATCAGAATCCTTTAACAAGGAATAAAAGCCGTCAGCATTATTAATATCATAGGCAACCGAACTTTCAATTGTTCCATTACCATTCCAATCCCATGCTGGTGAACCGCAAGTCCCCTCATTCTCGTCAAGAGCAGTCTCATCAAGATTGATTCTGTCTCCAATCGAATAATCAAGGATTCCATCCCCTGGAGGTGTGCAATTCTTATCAACACCCGGGAATTGATACTTGTAGTTCATCACCGAATTATAGTTCGGTTTATAATTCGTGTTTTCAAAACCTCCATGTCGCAGATAGAGATTATGCCCTAACTCATGCATTATAGTGTGAGACACATTCTTGTCATTACCAGCACAGTATAACGAAACGATTAGATCGTTTCCTGGCAACTCTGCCTGACCTGAACTACCGCTATTCGTGTTGTAGCGATGGGGTAATAGCGTGTAATGAAAGTAGCCCTGCCGCTTAGGATCAAAATTTGCCTTTTTGTGGTTTTTAAATTCGCTGTCATTTACACCTCCAGTCAGGACGCCATCAGCATCAGCCACTAAATTACCTCCTTTAAACACGCCGCCTTGACCGTAGTCATGAATAATTGTGATACCTGTGGTTCCATCCGGGTTAGTTACTGGAGAATTGTTAAAAGCACTTGTCACCATGGCAAGTGAAGTATCCGTTGGCCGATGTGAATGTGCTGAACATTCTAGCTTGTCATCAAACCAGTCGTATTCAATGAGAATATTTTTATGGACCGGACTGACTCCCATTGCCGGCAAATCAAGTCCCGCCAGAGTACCTAACACTTCATCGCCATCATTAATCGCGTCACCATCGGTGTCTTGATTATTCGGATCTGTGCCAGTATCTTTCGGACTTTTATATACGCCCGTATTGGTTTCATAACAATCATCAAGCCGATCATTATCTGTATCTGTACCTGGAGTACATGATGAACAGCCTGTTTGAGTCTGATCCCAACCCGGATTGAGAGCATCAAGCCATTTTTTCAGTTTCTTAGAAACCTTTGTCTTCAAGCAATTGTCGTTTAAATCTAACTCCGTCAATTTCTTCAGCTTCATCAAGGAATTGGGAATCTTTCCACTCAGTTTGCAGTTGTTCAGCAACAGAGTTTTTAAGTTCTTGAATTTCTTCATCTTCTTAAAGATTGAAGCGTCGATCTCGTTGTAAGACAGATCTAGTTTTTCCAACTTCTTCAATTTAAAGAACTTTGCCGAGATAGAGCCCTTGAGTTTGTTGGAAGACAATTCGAGTTTCTCTACAGAACCCTTCTTACAAGTGACTCCGTGCCAATTACAAGGCGTATTTGTCACATTCCAGCCGCTGTTATCTGCCCAATTATCGCCATCAGTACTCTCATAAAGAGCGATAAGGGCTTGGCACTCCTTTTTTGAAATTCCGGTGACTTGGTTGCAGCTAAAAGCGTTTTGGTCATCATCCATGATCGTCAGCACTGCCGTATCTGGTGAGCCTAATACCGCGCCGCCAGTAGCATTATCCAGGCTCACGATGAGAGTTTCATTGCTTTCAGGAACGCTATCGTCAATAATGGGTACTCTAAAAGTCTTGTTAGTAGTATTGCCGTCACTCCAATTCAGCCTACCTGATGTGTCCGTATAATCGCTGCCGGCTGTCGCAGTGTCGTTACTGGTGGCATACTCTACCGATACCGCACCGTCACTACCATTAAGACGCTGAACAGTGATGGCTGCTTGCCTGCCATCTTCCGTCACGCTGTACGCGGATGACGATAATTGCAAGGTGCCGGGAGAAGAAGAAGCCGTGACTGTCAGTTTCTCCGCTCCAATGACTGCACTGTTGTTATCGGGGGTATATTCGGTACCCGAACTGCTCATGAGCCAACCAACGTAATAAGTGCCTGTTGGTACACTTGATGATACTGTCAACGTTGCTGTAGGGTCCACATAGGTGTTTGAACTCAATGTAAACGTTCTGCTCCCAATTGCGTAATCTGAGCTACTGATAATATTGTTAGTGGAGAGATAAAAATCCACTGTGACGCTTGTTGATTGCCAACCAATATTATAGACGTTATATTCAACGTCGATTGTTCCGCCCTGGGCAACGGAGTTGTCGAGTAGATCCTTGGCAGTCGTTGAGATGGTATATTCTATCAACTCAGGCCGTGCGGTAGGTGGACGATTAGCCTCGTCTTCAGCAATGAAGGTGTCAGTATAATTGAAAGTGTCGTTAGTAATCCTAGTCGCCCCGGCGTATCCAGTACGATTCGAGGTTGAATTGACGCCCTGGATATAGCGGTCGCCGCTTGAGCTAATATACCGCCATACAGGCCCTCCACTGTGTCCACCATAAGTATAGGCATCCATTATGATTCGATAAGTGGTGTAAGAATCTACGTTGCCACTATCATAACCGGGATACTGGAAGTGTGTGCCCGCTGGCACGTATGGCGTTTCAGTAGGATAACCGTTGAAATTCAGGGAAGAAGCCGTTACGTTGGTCTCTCTTCCCATCCAGCCGACACGGTCCCCAAGACGACGATCCAGCGTGATCCATGCAAAATCGTAATTAAAGTTCTGACTGTTGATCCAACCGTTATAAGTACGCAACAAAGTCATTTTTGCGACACCATAGGGATAGTCTGCTGCACCATCAATGTACACGCGGTCAGTCTGACCGGGCCAGATCCACACTTCATCCGCCCATTGTGCATCTGAGGTGTTTCCGTCATCGTTGGGATCATGGTTGTAGATACAGTGGCCCGCAGTATAAACCATGAACGACCTAATGGTTGCGCCACTACAAACGTAGTAATAACTGCCGAAACGCATCAACAGTTTTACTGTGGTATTCCAAGGATAAGATGTCGTATTGGAACGCGGCGAAGGTGGTGTGGGAGTAATCGCTGGATAGCTATCACCATCATCAGAACCTTCTGGTGCTCCGCCAACATTGTCCATGGGCAGCGTTCCATAATCAGGTGGTACGGACATTACCGAGCTATCCAGTTCTTCTGTCGCTGGAATGTCCAATGTTTCACCAGTTTCGGGGTTGTACTCCGTTATGGAATTATCAAGCACTCCCTGAACCTCTTCAGAAGGATGAGGCATTGGCGCGGGCTTGGCTTTCCGCAATATTTCCTGAAAGGAGTTATATTCCGCAATTTCAGCCCCATTTTGAGGTTGTTGCGCCTGGGCGGTGAGTGGCAGGGATACTATCCCGATTGTCATACAAAAATATTTAATACAGTTGCTGAGTCTTTTTTTTTTCATGTCTTTTCTCCATAAAAAGAAAAACATTTGTAGGTATAGTTTGGCTTGGACCAAAGTCCAATCACCACGTTCTCAGTATAGACATAAGATTGAACACTTGCAAAAAAATTTATTTTATGGTTATGGAAAAAGTAAATCTTTTTTATTTATATGGATATTAATTTTAGTTATTATACCCATACCTGCGATGCAATGGTAAGTTCGTAGTAGGCGATTTATCGCCTATTTCTACGAACCCTTAACTCTGGGCTTTGCCCAAGTATCTTTTACGCGCCGGAGTACGCCACGCAATAACTGATAAACGGTATTGATTTTGGTAGGAGTCCAAGATTTATCTTGGCCTCCTATTTTCTGATTGATAAGCTATATTAATACATGTATTATAATTTTAAATAATAGCTTTTTTAGATAATATTTATTTTTCAATAATTTACATTATTATTGGTACCTGAGTAGTTATAGTCTAAAAAAATATCCACTTATGTTGACAATATAGACAAAAGTCTATATATTGCTTTTCATAAAAAAGAAAGCCAAGCCAATTAAAAAAAAATGCACTTGACTTAAATTTAATTTTTTAGTATAGTCAATTCAACAGCACAAAAACTATCAAAACTTTTTGACATTAGTTTTTATTTTTAGTAAAATCCGCATGCCACTTTCAATAGAAAGTCGGGTTCTGGACTTCAGAACAAACAATATGTTACCCTAAGCCTTGTCCCTCGCGTTGGCGAGGATCGGCGAGGGGATAAAGGGCTGATACTCCCTAGTCCACAATATTTAATTGTAGACGTTTTTTTATCTACATGTAAATATTTGTCGATGAAATTGTTATCTCTCTGATGCGAACCTTTCAATTTAAGAGGATATACTATGAAAAGAGCATTTCTATTGATGACGTTTGTTTTGGCATTTGTCATTGCGATGATGCCAGTGACTTATGCAGCCCCTCAAGACGGTACTTGGATCGCTACTAATCCTGACAATGATGATGAAGAGATCATCACCTTTGAGGTATCCAACGGCGGAACGGAAGTGAAGGTTACCTATTACTCAACACTCTACGATTGTAAAAAGGGAGGAGACAAGCAATGGGGTCATTTTACCTCGTCTGAGGATGCGGCTGATATTGATAATGGTGATTTTACCTGGTTGGATGGGATGAAAAAACCAAATAAAAAACCAGTGGCAGGAGTAGCTATTGCAGCTACTATAGAAGGTAATTTCTCTAAGAAGAGTGGTACAGGGACATTGCGTGGTTGGTTTGCCGCTTTCAAAGGAAGGAAATTCAAGACACAAGTGTGCAAGACAGGTACGATCAATTGGGAGGCTGAGTGGGTTAGCAGTTTATTGTCGGCGGAGACGGATGATCGTCGGTTCGATGCTCCAGAGGATTGAGGGGGTTGAGTTAAGGACAACTGATTGATTTTACGAAAAAAACAGCAGTGCAGGACGGGGTTGCAAACCACGTCCTGCACTGCTTTTTTTTTGAGAAATCTTGGACTCCTATTAGCTGAACTTGTTGTGTTATACTTTGTTAAGACAACAATGGAGAATCCCCATGAGAGTAACAGCAATCGGCGTTTCTTCTGCCTTTGCCACCGGCGAGTATCAAAAGGTCATTTCTGTGGAGCAAGCCCGTGATCTCGTTTTATCTCCAGAATTCAAGGTGGAGATCATTGACGCTGAAATATCGAAACTAAGTCAATGTCTCTATATGCCAAAATGGCAGTCTAATTTCTTGATTGAATTTAATACTCCCAGTAAAAAAGGGAAAAAGCCTTACCGCTTATTGGTTGATGCTGGCGGAGATGTTAGACACGCCTTAAATGGGGTGGGTTTAACGTCTGCCGATATAGATGGCATTTATATTTCACATCCTCACAATGATCATATCGGTGGCATGGAGTATTTGGCGTTGACGACCTTTTTTAATCCTTTCTATACGCCGACTAAAAAAGAATGGATTAATAATCAGTCTATTACGGATAAACTTTTTCTTGAAAATGAATCTTGGCCTGTGCCACCGAGCGATACTAAGCCTGATCTGTTTGTTCATAAAAAAGTGCTTGGCCCTTTAAAAAGAGCACTGGGGCCGGGCTTAGATACTTTACAGTGTGTGCCGAATGCTCGCCTTGATACTTATTTTGATATCCATGTGCTTGGTAAACAGGCGGATGGCAAGACGAGAAAGCATCGGTTTCGAGATGGTGATGGGTATTGGACGTTAACGCCTATATTTGCTATGCATGTGATTTCGGGTTCTGAGGAAATGCCTAGTTATGGCATTAGCTTGCAATATTCTGGTGGCTATAATGTCCTCATGCCAACTGATATCCAATCTATGATGCCCCCGCAATTGGGTATGCACTATAAACGGGCTAATAGAATTTATATGGATTGTGAAACTTCGCCGTCTCCTACTGGCGTACATCCACATATTTATGATTTAATTGGTAATATGGATAGTGAGATTCAAAAAAAGTGTCTTCTCTATCATTATGAGAATTTTCCAGAATTTCCAGAGGGTATGTTTTATGGCGTTTTAAAAACTGGAGATTCACATATTTATCCTGATGAGGAGTAGGCGATAAATCGCCTACTACGAACGGCTTAATTGAGTTCTTGAATCAGCGGCAATATTTCTTGCTGCAAATCTTCAACTGTTATCTGCCCTACGTGTTTATAACGCACAATGCCTTGTTTATCAACAATAAACGTTTCTGGTGTCCCAGTCACGCCCCAGTCTATGCCGGTTTGCCCTTTTTCATCAAAGGCATTGGCAATATAAGGATTTCCTGTACGCGCTAACACTTTCCGCGCATCTTCTAAGGTGTCTTTGTAGTTGAGTCCGTAGATGACATAGCCTTGTTTTGCCAATTGCATCAGTAGTGGGTGTTCATAACGACAGGTGCGACACCAGGATGCCCATACATTAAATAGCGTCACTTTGCCTATAAAGTCTTGATTAGTTATGGTTTTGCTGGGCTCATTGAGTTCTGGCAGTGTAAAGGCTGGTGCCGGTTTGTCTATGCGTGTAGAGCCTATCTCTCGCGGATTTAAACTTAAGCCGATATATAAAAAGCCGGCTAGGATGAAAAATATTCCTAAAGGGAGTAAATATCTGAACATGATAGTTTTTTCCTATGCTGTTCAGCGGGGTTTTGGCAACCCCGCAGGTAAAATGTGAAGATTTTTAAGTCGCAGGACGAGGATTTGTGGTGCGACGATAACGTTTATCTGTGGCTGCTAAAAGTCCGCCCAATACCATCAATAATCCGCCTAACCAAATCCAGCGAATAAACGGTTTATAATAAACGCGCACACTCCACGCGCCTCCGTCCAATGGTTCACCCAGGGCTACATAAATATCACGGGTAAAGCCCCAATCAATGGCAGCTTCAGTCATGGGCATCCTTTGTACCCGATACAAGCGTTTTTCGGGTTGCAATACTGCGACTTTTTCACCATTTTTAAGCACTTTGATAAGTCCTTGATCAGCCTGATAATTGGGGCCCGTCAGCGGTTGCGTGCCTTCAAAAATAAAGCTATATCCAGCTAATTCTAGGGATTTTTGAGGTGCCATACGCACGTCTTTTTCAACGCTAAAGGCATTGGAGAATGTGACTCCCACCACAAATACTGCTACGCCAATATGAGCTGTCGTCATTCCGTAAAAGCTACGCGGTAGGCTGGCTAGTCCCTTGGTTCTGTGAGAGAGTTTTTCTCGTACATTTTGTAAACTGGTCAAAATAATCCAAATGGCTGCTGCCATGCCCGGAAAAACGATTAAACCTGCTTTGCCTATGACTAAAACTGGCAATATAACTGCTAACACGATAGTTACTATAAAAGTGTAGCGCAATTTAATAAGTAAGGTTTTCGACTGTTCATTTTTCCAGCGGGTGAGTGGCCCAATGCCGAGTAAAAACATGAGCGGTGCCATGATCCAGAAAAATACGACGGAAAAGTAGGGTGGTCCTACTGAAATTTTACCTAATCCTAAGGCGTCTACAAAGAGCGGATATAATGTGCCTAATAGTACGGCGCCACAGGCTACTACTAGCAGTATGTTATTGAGAAGTAACAATGTTTCTTTTGACATCGCTTCAAAATGTCCGCCTTTGCCAACCGTCGGCGCTCGCCAAGCGTAAAGCAATAAGGATAAACCGATGACTACGCCTAAGAAGGCAAGAATAAATACGCCGCGTGCTGGATCAGTCGCAAAGGCATGTACCGATGTCAATACGCCGGAGCGGACTAAAAAGGTGCCTAATAAACTGAGCGAAAAGGCGATGATAGCTAGTAGCACTGTCCAGTTTTTAAATGCGCTACGTTTTTCGGTGACGGCGAGTGAGTGAACTAATGCGGTGCCGACGAGCCAGGGCATAAATGAGGCGTTTTCGACCGGATCCCAAAACCACCAGCCGCCCCAGCCAAGTTCGTAATAAGCCCACCAACTGCCCAAGGTAATGCCGAAGGTTAAAAATATCCAAGCCACTAGTGTCCAAGGACGTGACCATCGTGCCCAGGCGCTGTCAAGCGTTCCGCCTAATAGGGCGGCGATGGCAAAACTGAATGCGACGGAGAATCCGACATAGCCCATATATAACATGGGCGGATGAATGATTAAGCCGGGATCCTGCAACAGCGGATTGAGATCTTGCCCATCAGGGGGCACTGGGGAGAGGCGATCAAAGGGGTTAGAGGTGAAGATCATAAACAGCAAAAAGCCGATGCTGATAAAGCCCATCACGGCAATCACTCGCGTTGCCATCGTTTGTGGCAGGCTACGACTGTAGATAACAACCGCAACTGTCCAAAAACTTAATAGCAGATTCCATAGTAGTAGTGAGCCTTCGTGTCCTCCCCAGACGCTGGCGATGCGGTAAGCAAGCGGCAGGGCACTGTTAGAATGACTCGCGACATAAAGTACTGAAAAGTCATTATTAATAAAGGCATAAGTCAAGCAAGCAAAGGCGATAGTCATAAAGACTAATTGTCCCACCGCAGCGGGACGAGCAACTGCCATCCAGTTAGGAATATTCCACCCTGCGCCAATCAGTGGAAATATCGTTTGTACTAAAGCTAAGCACAGGGCTAAAATTAAAGCAAAATGTCCAAGTTCAGGAACCATATTAGTTATCAGTTATCAGTTATCAGTTTTGGTTTTTGCTGATCCTTTTAAAGAATCTGCAACTTCGGGCGGCATATAGTTTTCATCGTGTTTAGCCAACACTTCATCGGCTAAAAAGGTGCCATCTTCTTGCATCCGCCCTATTGCTACAATACCTTGCCCTTCACGAAATAAATCGGGCAAAATGCCGGTGTATTGTACCTGTATTGTGTGCGCGTAATCGGTGACGCTAAACTTCACCTGCAAACTATCGGAGGCGCGTTGCACACTCCCGTTACTCACCATGCCACCGACACGAATGACTCGATCTGTCGGAGCTTCACCCGCCACGATTTGACTGGGGTCATAAAAATACCGCATATTTTCACTGAAGGCTGTGAGTGCTAAAACGACGGTGGCACTGATACCGACAACCATTAATAATACAATGCCAAAACGTTTTTTATGCTTTTTGTTCATAGTTATCACGATGTTTTCTCCGTAATTTGCGAGCCAATGTACGCAAGAGTGTGCGCTCTTGGTTGAAGGGGATGATTATATTGGCAACAAGGAGGATTAGGGCTAATCCGTAGCTCGTCCAGACGTAAAAGGCGTAACCGCCCATGTGAAAAAATTCGCTCATAGTTGTGATTGTGTGCTTATTCTCGGTGTGGTTATTCGTTGCGTGCAGTCTCAATGCAATGCTATTAAGTTAAGAATAGCTGGTTGGTTTTATGGTTTAAGGAAATCCCTGCCCCGAAAAAATCGGTTTATTCCGTTGTACTTGATTAATGGCATTGGGTTTCAATGAGGGCTTGGGTATTATTTTCAATGATGACTTCAACAAAACAATCCGCCTAAAATGAACGGAACGAGGTGACACCACGAAGTTTCAGACCTGACAAGTCTATTTATCTGCGGTATTTAGTTAGGAGTCCAAAATTTATTTTGGACGGAGTTTGCAACTCCATCCGAAACGTTTTATAAATTAATTTTACATAAAGGCACAAAAAAAATGTTATCACCCCAATCACTCCTACAAGGCTTAGGCATTTTACTAGACAACCCGGCAGTCGCCGAATTTGCCGGAGAAGCCTGCAAAAAAGCCGTCTCAGTGCTACAAGCTCGTTTTACTTTTACCGCTCACGAAATCACCAAAGCCTATCAAGACAGCTTTGGCAAAACCCTTGAGGCGATTCGTCAGGAACTGGCGGGTAAACCATCCCTATTTTCTTCTAAAACCTGTCTTCACAGGTGAAAGCCAGCGATGAGTTCACGCGACATGATACGAAAACTCAGCGTCTGATTCATCAATCGGTTTTGAATTTAAAACACTTATCCAGTGAGGCTGCGGAATATACGCAATTGACGCTGATGGTGGGCAGTGCCACTTCCTCCACTGGCGATTTGGAGTTTTCAGGTGCGATTACGGCGCAAGGCTTACGACACCGCCTTAGCCGATTTGCAAGCCGCGATTGATTTGAATCCATACGACTATGCCTTGCATGATGTCAAAACCTATCCAATGTTGGAATTATTAGGTGCCGGCGGCATGGGCTGCGTGTTTTTATGCAAAAATAATAACCCCTTGATAGCTCATCAAAAAGTCGTGGTGAAGTGCTTTTGGGAAACGCTCAAGGGTGCGCCGGAAAAAGTGTTTAAAGAAGCCGTTGCCATGCGTAAAATCGCCGGTGACTATGTGCCAGAACCCTTACAGGCGGCTTATGCCAATGTGCATGAACAAAAACGAGCTTATTTCGTCACCGAATACCTTGAGGGGACAATAGATGGTGAAGGGTGGCTGGAAAAATATGGCACAATGGATTTCAAAACCGGCTGGCAAGTGGCTTTAAGCCTAGCTCAAGGTTTGCAAGTGGCGCATGATAAAGGCATTTTTCACTTAGACTTAAAACCCGCCAATGTTTTGCTGACAGATAGCCCCACCGCCGTGCCGCTAAAGATTATTGATTTTGGCTTAGCTCAAATTGCGCCGACTTTGCAGCAAGAGGCACAAGCGGTGATGGGCACTAGCGTATTTAGAGGGTAATACGCCGAAAAAATATACACAAGAGGCGAAAAAAAAGCTGTTTAGAAACAGGCACTCCCTCCTGGATTGCCCGCTTCGCTTTCCTACTACTGATTGCAGCCCACCTCTATTTGATTCGGTTCTGCTTATTGGGCGGCTGGCGGCTGTTTGCCTAATTTAGGAATGACGCACTCAAACTAATAATGAGTACAACGGATTTTGGGTCTAAATAAAAAAATTAATACCACCAATCGGGCAACCACAAGGGATTGCCCCTACATGCGAATATTGTAAGGGCAATCTCTTGTGCTTGCCATTGGCATATTAAATTCTTACAGATGCTCCGTCAAGTAAACATAAAAGCTTTGGTAAACATCATGCCAAATATAGGTGATGTAATTGAAATAATAATCGACATACCGACACGAAATTTACGAGCCGGCACTCAAGGCACAATTGTTCATTGTCATAATGAAGCCGCTTACGAAGTCGAATTAACTACTTCGGGAGGGAGAAACGCTTGACTTTCTGGCACTCACTCCCGAACAATTTGTTGTGGTTTGGCGAGCTGAAACCCAAGAATGGGTAAGTGTTGCACAAAAAACGGCTCGGAAAATTGCCTGAAGAAACCGCATAGAAAATCTTGGATTTTGCTCGTTTTTTATCAGTCATGTCTCATTTGACAAAGTTCGCTCTCAAACAATTTCCCTACAGCAAGCGTAACGAATAAAACCACATCCTCGTTTTTATTATTCGGTATTGATAAACACTGACTTCGTATCCGTACCACTTTCTTTAACTACAGAGATTAATCAAACGGCAGGGAGAAGTCAGTTATCAAAGGGTGTTTTGACTTATCCTTGTTTAATTGGCTGTCGTTGGCGATAAAAAAGTGAGGCAAGCTGAGTACATCAGGAACGACAACGAATAAATCTATGAGCCTTTTGGGTTTATTCCTTGTACTCACAGATTATCATTTGCAGGACGCTCCGCGTCCAAGCAGGCATTCCCACGCAGAGCGTCAATGCCATTAAGTTAAGCCCCCAAAAGAAGACCTGCCAGGTTTCCAAAACCCAGCAGGTCGTTGTAAGTTAAGGTAAAAATTAACCTGACAGGTTTTTTACACCTGTCAGGTTTGTCTTAACTTAATGGCATTGACGCAGAGCGTGGGAACGAGGATAAACTTGCCCTGTCCATGCCTTTGCTCCGGGAACTTTCTGCGGTTTGTGTTAGAGCCTTTTAAAACACGCTATTAACGTTTAAGTTTCCAACAGCCATTTCCATAATGGTTTTATTTTAATTGTTTGTCCATCAATTTTTAAGGAATCTTCCTCATCTTGAGTAATCAATATCGCTTCATTGAGCTTGAAATAGCGCATCCCTTCTTGTAACGCTTTTATTTCTCTCCTTTTAGTATCTAAACTACTAATATCATAACTAATATTGATTAACTGTGGCTGTTCTAGCCGACAATAAAAATCGACTTCCTGATTTTGCTTGAAATAATAAACTTGGTTGGTTTTATATCTCAAGTGTAAAAATGCGATATTTTCATATAATTTGCTGTAGTCAACTGAAATTGAAGTATCGAATAGGGTTTTGAACCCGGTGTCTATTGCATATATTTTGCGCGGATGGCGTTGTTCTTCGCGAACCGAGTTTCTGAATATCGGTACCGTAAACAGCGCATAGACTTCTTCAAGATAACTCAAGTAATTATAAAGTGTGTCCTTGCTGACTTTGTAGCCTAATGATTTATATTCATTATAAAGTTTATTCAAACTGACTAGGGTACTTATATTAGAAAAAGCGTATTTGATCAAATGTTTGAGAAAAGCTCGGTTCTTGATATGATAACGCTCAATAAGATCCCTATAGACAATCAAATCTAAGTAATCGCGGAGGATTTTCTTTTGTATATCACTCGGTTCATCAAAAGTTTCTACAAAGCCACCAGCTTGCAAATAGGTGGAAAAAGCATTTTTGATAAAGCTAAGGCTTTTAGATGAATGGAAATTGACCTCAATTTTCTTGTAGCCAAGGTACTCCTTAAATGAAAAGGGAAAAATTTCAAAACTTAAAGTTCTACCACGCAGACTGGTAGCAATCTCTAGGCTAAGAAGTTTGGAAGAAGAACCAGTCACAAAAATTTGTAGATTGAGGGTATCATAAATTCTGCGTACAAACCGCTCCCAATCAGAAACATTCTGAATTTCATCCAGAAAAAAATAAAGCTTATCCTCTCTTTTTTGAGGATAAAGTTCAAAATAAGCTTCGATGAGATCATCTAAATCTTTTAAGCTTAAAGGGTAAAGACGATCATCTTCAAAATTGATATAAACGATATTGCACGGATCAACCTGTTGGCGCAATTTTTCAATAAGAGCATAGAGCAGAAAGGTTTTTCCACATCTTCTTACCCCGATCAATGAGATAATTTTACGGCTATTGAGTGGAATAGCGTAGTCACGAGGTATAATTTTTTGTTTAGGTTGTGACTCGTGAAAGTCGGTAATTAGGCGTTTAAATAGAGTTTTCATTGTTTATCCTTTTTAACAAGGATAAATAATGGTGATTATATCCTTTTTGACAAGGTAATAAATGACAGGCTCGAAATAAATTAACCTGCGGGATGTGCCTTGTCGGCATACACGACTGGGTTGCAAACCCCGTCCGGCAGCGATTGTCGCTTCAAAAAAAAGTGAGGATCAATTTTTTCTATCGGTACGATTAGCTGCTAACGCCTAGATTTTTAGCATTATAGGTACTACCTGACAGCATATGTAGGTTGGACTGAATCAGTCCGTCCAACATACATGGGTGAATTGCCCAAACTGATCCCGTTTAGCCCATAGCGCTTTTCTTTACTATAAGAATTGGTTTTAGCGGAGCGTTTGTGTCAAAAAAAAATCCGATTTTTTGAAAAAATCGGATTTTTAGCTTAGCGGAGCGTTTGTGTTAAGTGTCAATTATTGCCATGATGTTTCATGACTAAATCCTGCACCCAACTGCTATTCCGCTCCCTTTCCAACACTTCGCAACGTGCCCTCTTTAATACTACCGCCACTAGCACGCGCCGCAGTGCGTTTATCATCAATTGCCGAATTGAGAGCAATCACACCCACCAAGCACCCCACATCGGTTTACCCCATAATGAGCCCGTGGCTAAAGCTAAAAAGGTAAACGACGCGCCGATGGGAGCAGAACTTGCCGCTATCACATCAGCAATCATAGATACCAGTGGCTCTATGAAAGGGCAAAAGTTGGATACTGTAAAAACAGCCATTGCCAAATTGTACCAAAGCATGAGAAAAACCGATGTGATTGGCATCATCCAATTTTCTGATAGAACACGCACCGTCTTAAAAGCAACCCCTATTGGTGACATCACCATGGAAGAATTTTCTGAACTCATCAGTGGGCTAACGGCAAAAGGAGGCACTGACATCAACACCGGCTTATCTTTTGGGTTTGATGAAATTTATCGGCACGGTAATAATTACAGTGTCAACCAAGTTTTTCTCTTTTCCGACGGCAACCCAACCTCTGGAGAAAAAAATTGGAATAAAATTCGTCAAAATATCTCTAAGAAAGCGAGAGATAATACTAAACTTTCACTGTTTGCGTTTGGCACAGATGCCAATATTAGAGAAATCAATGCATTAGCTGGCGTTACTGGCGGCACTTATACTTTTGTGACACAGGCAAGCGATGTGGATTTCAGCTTGAATAAGGAACTCAAGCGGCGCGACAAAATGGCAGCTATTAATGTACAAATGCAAATCTTTATTGAAGCTGACATAGACATTTTGCATTTATACGGACACAATTTAGTAACTGATCCGGCAACGAGAGCGGCTGTCTTGGATAAGGTAAAAGCCACCGCTGCAAAGGCGAAACGAGAATATGGCGTTGTTTCTGACGACGATTTGGTTAGCAAAGATAAAGGCATACGAATTTTTGTGCCCAATTTGTCGGTAGGCGAAACTTACTGGGTAGTATTTGAATTAGCCACCGATAAAGACTTAGAATCCTTTGGTCATGCCACCGTTCAATATGTTGATACCTTTGCAAGACAGAATAGAAAGCATAATATCCCATTGAAATTAAAAGGAGATATTCCAGCCGCCCTAGTCGCCGAACATGGCACCGGATTATGGACTAGCGAAGTCATCTTTTATGCGATTGATGATCTTTATGAGGGAGATAGCAGCACCTTCAAAACACGCATAGAAAACCATATTCAAGTGCTTGAACATCTGAGTGCTAGCTTACATTCATCGATCCTCGTTGATGATAAGATTGTACTGAGCAAATTTCTGTCGTTAGCGGAAAACTTAGGCAAACCAGAGATCAAATCAGATGAAAAAGAGCAACAAGTGACTATGCAGAGACTGAATGCGTTTGGTAGATTGAGGAATGGGTTTGTTCAGCCATAATAACGTCAAAGAAATCCTATTTTTTAAAAAAATAGGATTTCTCAAAACAGGAGCAACTTGGGCTATAATATAAAAAATTTTGCCAGAGGCTCAAAATATGAATATCAATTTAGCTGGACGAGTACAAAATACCCATTTACCTTACCAAAGTGCTTTGTTACCCCTGTTAGAGGCGATTATTAATGCCATCCATGCCATAGAGGAATCGGTTTTACCGCAGACACATAAATCTTTTCAAACTTCTGATTCGAGCTTTAAAAGAGCCAAAGGTGCCAAAGGAATTGGTCGATTTGTCTGGTTAAAGGCGTTTAAAAATATCGAGGTTGAAAGTCAATTTCAAGAAAATGGGCGTTATTTTGCTTTGCGCGGAGTTTTGATTTTGTGTTGAGCGAAAATGGCATTGAAAATGTGCAGCTCAAGGAAATCGAAAAAATCGAGCCTAAAACCAGAATCAAACTCAAGCAATTTAAAGTGAAATATCAAGCGCACTTTCCGAAAACCATAGATGTAGTGGCGCTGCGGATCATCGAACATTATTTGATTTATTTCATCTCTGAAACGTGTCCACTGATTACTATCCATGATAGTGAGAATAATCAGATGATGATTTTGAATGATCTCTATGAAAAAGGTATTAGCCCTTATCTACTGCGAGAAAAGTTTCAAGCTAAATATGAGACTTTCGAGATTATCAACGTTTACCTTAGCCGCCGTCAGAATCGGAGTGAAATTCATTTATGTGCGAATTATAGAGACGTTCTCACCGAAAAACTCGGGAAATGGTTGCCGGATGCGGAGCGAATGATAGATGAAGACGGTAAGCGGTTTGTGTTTATCGCTTATATTTCTAGCAAATACCTAGATGTCAATGCTGAGAGAACGGATTTTTTGATGAATGATGAAGATGGATTTTTGGTGTCGAAACGAGACATTATCTTGGCTGCCATCAATCATGTCAAAAACAATTATTTAAAGCCTTATTTAGCAAAAATGAACGTTCCGTTACTTCGTTTCAGGAAGCTAAGCAGCAGCGTATTGAAAGTTATATTAAAAATGCGGCGCCCCAATATCGACCTTTATTAAAGTATCAGGCGGCGAGTTTGCAGGAAACGAAGTAACGGAACGTTCAATTCCGTTGAAATCGTTAGCAATACACCGTTTTATTGTTACATCATATGCGATATTACGGAAAAGATAAAGAGACATGCACGAGTAGCAAGTTTAACTCCAATGCCTAGTAGTAGGGGATATTTTGGTTATATTCCGCCTTATAATGCTATCAAAACAAGACCTGCCAGGTTAAAACCAAACCTGGCAGGTCAAAAGCGTAAGCAGGTATGTTTTTGACTTTGGTTTTGACTTTGACTTTTGGCTCGATGTGATTAATCCGACAGGCTGCTAGCAATTTTTAACAGGGATAAGTCCAAAGCTAAAGCTTTGGACTCCAAAATACACTTACCTATTTATTAGGCGTCACTTGCTGACTAGGCATGTCTCGCCGATTGTACCGCTGATTGTACAGATAAGCCTCCTCCTTATCTGTAGCAAACGTTCGAGAGGGCAGAGATAGAAATATATCGTCTCCCAAAAATTGTCCATATTTCCCACGCACATACGGTCTGCCATCAACTATCAAGTGTTTTTCAAACAGAAATTGTTGGCCTTGCGTTGGAATGTTTATCTGAGTTTGATGCTTTTCATCCGTCTTTGAAAATTGGCTGACTTGTTTGAGTAGTCCCTCAAATTTTGAATATTCATAATATTCAGGTAGATACAATGTCCAACGCAAATAGCTAATCGGAATATCAATCGCTGGCAGTTGGTTTTGGATATCTCCTTTGAGAGTCAGTTTATTGACTTCGGTAATGTAGCCAATTTCAATGGAAAATGATTCGAGTTCTCCGCCCTGTGAGCTTGATTTTTTCATCGGAATCATGATTTTTCCGCTGTCCTTTTGAGCCGGTTTGACCGGTTTGCCATTGAGAAAGGCTTGCCAGAGGCGTGAGTTTTTAGGTAAAGTTAGCGTTAAAAATTGCCGGTCATTGTTGCGGATGAAATAGAGAAGCCTCGTAATGCTTTTGCCTTCTAGGGTTCGGTGAGTCACACCATCTACCAGATCGACATTGGCAACGACGGTTTGAATTTCCTGAAAGCCCCTGATGTTGATTGATGGACTGAAGCTATTGCCATAAAATTGGTAGCCATAAAGCAATGGATTTGAGGCTTTTTGCCATAAAAGTTTGGGGAGATTTTTGGCGGGAATCAGTACCCCATTTTTGACTTGTTTAGAATTCACTTCAATATTGCCAACGGCTTCTACCCCCAAAAAGCCTTCCAGCGTATCGGTGCCTATAATTGCCACGGTGGGCATGGTAAGTTCTGCCGGTAGGGCTGAGAGCCGTAGTCGATATGAAAGATCAATTTTGAGCTCAGTGCGCGGATCGGATTGTCCCGCAATTTTGATCACTTGCGCGTCGGCCAATTTTTCCGTTGACCATTGTTCAATGTGCAAACTGGTGACATTCAGAATTTCCACGTTTAATGGTAAACGAAACGTGATTTTATCAAGTGAACTAAGGTGTTTCAGTATAATGCTACTCAAGACAAAAATATCTGATTTATTCACCGAAGCCAAAGAGTGGAGTACTGCTTGACTCTTTCGATTGATGCTACTGTCTTTTTCGACTTTCCAGCTCAGTTTTAGGGGATCACGCTCACTGAGTACGCTCTCAATCGTGGTGACTTCATCTTCTTGAATAAGCTGACTATGAGAAGTCATTTGAACGACATTGACACCCTTTTCAGGAATTCGCAAGCTAATGTGATTAATCACGGCACG
The DNA here is from genome assembly GCA_039714115.1 of Pseudomonadota bacterium. Lineage (GTDB taxonomy): Bacteria > Pseudomonadota > Gammaproteobacteria > Beggiatoales > Beggiatoaceae > Thiomargarita. The sequence continues at coordinate 21,240 of JBDLJY010000075.1, forward strand.
CGGCGGGATAAATGAAAGGCTATAGGTGAGTTCTTTCACTTGGATCGGCACTCTAAAGGTGACTTCAAGAGTCAAAGTTTTAGGGCCTTTCGCCAGTAAATAATAGCCTTGAGGATCTCGCACAAATTGTGCAAATTGTGCAAATTGTTGTTCACCGTTTATTGGAGTTTCGTTGATAGTTATCGCTTCAATCCCAACATCATTTTGGAAAAAGGGCATTTTTACCCAGCCATCTTTCAAGATTTGCACCGAAAATTTTGCCGAAAATTGGGCCGATTTCCCTTTAACTTCGCCACTAAAATGGGACTCTGTAATTGAGTAGGTGACTGGCAAAGGCTCTTTTATCCTTTTTTTGGCTTTAGCTTGCTCATCTTTCAAATGCTTAATGTCTTGTTTCAGCGTATCAATTTCAGAGAGCATCTTTTTCATTTCTTCCCAAGACAAGACGACTTGTCCCAGTTCGGCGCGAGACGTTTCTTCCGCAAATACTTGTAAGCTGAGAAATAGCACGCCAATGATTATCAGGAGACGATGCCAAGGCTTATGCCGTTGTTTCATGATGCTCTTCCTCCGTTTTCTTAGAACCCCATCCAAAAAAGTTATCAAATTTTAAATCTTTATGCTGTGACAGCACTTGCATAATAACTCCCATCAATAGCACGCCTTCGATTGTTAGGATCAATCCGGTATAGGTTGGCAATAATGCCGCTAATGAGGTAATGCCCAGATAAAATATATAAGCTGTCACGACAGTCAGTGCCATTTTTAAGCCATGCAGGATTCTTATATAATTAAATATGAGCAAGCCAATGATAGCAAACGAGATGAGAAAAGAGTAAATCACGCCCAAATAGATGAGCAGATAGGCAAATAATGGGTAAAATAAAAAATAAGCGATACTGGTGACGGCAATTTGGATAAAATTCAGTTGTTCCCCAAAGAGCCGAATAATGGCAATCAAGGAAATGAGAAATAATAAAAAGAAAGCGGGGGCTCGGTAAGTCATAAAAAAGAGCTGTTTTTCAATGTTGAGCTTGTCCGGCAGTATGACACCGATGTTGAGTTGAGTCAGGGCTTTGTCTAGGTGCCAAAGTAAGATTTTGCCTTGTGGCGTTTCTTGTGACGATTCGGTGGGTGGCATGGTTGATTCGGCATAATCCAAGGCTTTTGCCCCTTGCACATCAACTTTCATGGAAAAATTGTTAATCTGTTTACCCGGTTCAAAACCATACTGAAATTGATTAAGCCCTCTGCCATCATATTTAACCGTCATTTCGAGCGAATCTGAGGGACCAAGTAGTCCCGTCCACAAGGTCAGATTGGGCTGATATTCAGTGTCTTCAGAGTCTTCGGCACCATTGACTAACAATTTAACATTTTGTAATACGCCCTCACCCTGCTGAGTTGGATAGGGAAAAATGAAAGATAAGTAGATATTTTCATTTTCGGGGTTTTTGATCGTGTATTTGCCGGTAAATTCAGCATTATATCCGGTATAATAAACCAAACCCTTTTTGCGGTAATCCACTTTGAGTGTGACAGAGATATCCGCTGCGTGGATTTCTCCTTTGCTTAAGGTTGAGACATCTGAACCAAAGCGCTTGTAACGCACAGAGGGCATGGGTTGAGCGAGATTGCCGCCCCATATCTGCTTAACTAAATTAAGTTGCTTATACATGGCGTTGTATGTTCTCGTCTCCAAGCGATTGGCTAAGACTATCCAGCCAATGAGCAAGGGGATAAAAATGAGCCAGAGGTATTTGTTAAAGAGTGTTTTTATCATAAATTGAAGCAATTTTGGACTCCTAAATAAGGGACAAGTCTATTGAAATATTCATATTTTTATTTGCAGAGATAAGTTTAATAAGATTTGGCAAACCTGCGGGGCAGTATAATTTTTCTGCCCCGCAGGTTAATTTTGAACGTCGCAACCGAGGTGCGTTGAGTTTACAAAGACTCGCAGCTCTGATTTAATTGCCATGAGGTTTCATGACCAAATCCTGCACCCAACTGCTATTCCGCTCCCTTTCCAACACTTCGCAACGTGCCCGCTTTAATACCACCGTTACGTAATACAATTTAAACGCTACCGCCATCAGTAGTAAAGGAATCAGCATGGAGAGGTGAATAGAGGGCGCATCAAATTTGGTTATAGTCGGCCCTTGATGTAGTGTATTCCACCATTCCACTGAATAATGAATAATAGGAATATTGACAACGCCTACTAGAGCTAATACGCCACTGGCACGCGCTGCTGTGCGTTTGTCCTCAATTGCCGAATTGAGGGCAATCACGCCTAAGTATAAAAACAGTAAAATTAGTTCAGAAGTCAAGCGAGCATCCCACACCCACCAAG
>JBDLJY010000076.1:0-23512 GCA_039714115.1 Pseudomonadota bacterium
GCTTAATCCACCCTACATGAAATTTCAACGGAGCATCAATCTCTATATATATCATCAAATAGTAATCACCTTTAGATGACTTAGGCGCAACCCTACGCTCGCTTCAACTTAATGGCATTGAGCTATTGAGTGAGAAAGCTGGTTTTGATTACCAAGCTAAACCTGCCGTAAAGTCTCTAAAGGTGGACGTTGTAACAGAGAGCGTGTTCCCAACACGCCGGCTAAACCAACTCCCAACGCGCCACCTAACACTCCTATAATCCACAACCATCCATTAAAGTGATAAGGCAAGTCAAATACTTGCACCGCTAACACGTAACCGATGCCACTGGCTGCCGAAGCGGCTAATATTCCTGCTAATAGCCCTAAAGTGGTAAATTCTGCAATTAAGCTTAATAAGACTTGTCGGCGTGTTGCGCCTAAGATACGCAATATTGCTCCTTCATACAAACGCTCTTCGTGACTCGCAGAAATCGCCGCATACAATACCATCACTCCCGCCAATAAAGTGAATAAAAATATATATTGTATGGCTAAACTGGCGCGACTTATAATTTGTCGTACTTGTGCTAAGAGTGCTTCGACATTTATCACGGTGATACTTGGAAATTCGCGCACCAAAGAGGGAATAAAATTGTTGGCTGGGTTGGCGAGATAAAAACTCGTGATGTATGTTTTGGGTAAATCTTGCACTACATCGGGGGATGCCAGCACAAAAAAATTGACATTGAAAGATTCCCATTGTACTGAGCGTAAACTCGTCACTTTTGCGCTAACCTCTTGTCCAGCAATGCTAAAATGCAAGGTATCGCCCAAGTTAATTCCCATTTCTTTGGCAAAACCGGCTTCGACTGATAATTGCCCCGGCTCGGAATTCCAAAACCTGCCCGCCACAATATTATTATCTTTAGGTAACATTTCGGCACTAGATAAATTAAAGCTACGAGTGGCGAAACGTTTAGCACGATTGCTAGTATAATTTTTGGCTAACACTGGTTGATCATTTATAGCAATGAACCGCCCCACTAACATTGGATACATGCCGCTACTGTTATATTGTGGTTCGCTGAGTTTAGCCTGTAAGGATTCAACGCCATCTTTCTGAATATTAATGAGAAAATGATTAGGTAAGCCCTCTGGTAGATTATCTTGCCAAGTCTCTAACAAATCTACTCTCACCACTGCTAATAGTAACAATGCCATGATCCCTAAACCAAATGCGGCGAGTTGTACGCTGCTGGCTTCGGAGCGTCGCGCTAAATTCGCTAAACCAAACCGCCATGTTACTCCGGCTTGATGTCGAAATAGACGCAAACTATGTACTAAGCCATAAGCAGCCCCTGTCAGTATCAATAGCGTCAAAAAAGTTCCTGCGATCATAAGCAGTGCGAGTTTGGTATCTCCAGCTTGCCAAAACATTAATAAAGCCATAGCTAAACTCGCAATGCCTACTACTTGCCATACTGCCAGCGGTGTTGCACCGAGTTCGCGCCGCAACACCCGCAAAGGTGGTACGGTATGAATACGCAACAGCGGCAGTAAAGCAAAGCCTAATAAAGTTATCAATCCAGTGGCAAATCCTACTAAAACCGGTGTCACAGAGGGAGCTGGTAACGCAGCTGTGGCAAAATAATTAGCTAATAGGGCGGAGAGTGCTGCCTGTGCCAACCATCCCAACACGCAACCGATACTGCTTGCTAACAGCCCTAAACTTAACATGCGTAACAGATAAATTTGTAAGATAAATTTTTGTGTCGCACCCAAACAACGCATGATAGCACTCGCATCGGCTTGTCTCTGTGAAAAATGTTGCGCCGCGACGGCTACCGCTGCACCAGCTAATATCACCGCAATGAGGGCAGCCAAACCTAAAAAACGCTCCGCACGTTCTAAAGCGCTGCGTAATTCGGGGCGTGAGTCTTCAACACCTTGAATTTGTTGTCCGGCTTGTATTTGCGGCTCTAACCAAGTGCGATACTCAGTAATTTTATCTCCTGCCACCAGTAGCTGATACCTCACCCGACTGCCCAAACTCACTAACTTGGTTTTCTCAACATCGTCCAGATTCATTAAGACACGCGGCGCTAATTGAAAAAACAATCCTCCCCGATCTGGTTCATAAGTCAACACCTTAGCTATGGTAAAGTGCATTTCCCCTAAATCCAGACTCTCACCGACTTGCAAACCTAATTGAGCCAATAAACGTGTTTCTAGCCATAATTGACCGGAGGCTGGAATCTCCGTTGTCACTGTTTCAGTGCCATACAACTGCTCAGCAACTTGCAATTGTCCACGTAAAGGATAGCGCTCAGTGACGGCTTTGACGGATATTAATGCCGTTTCCTCATCATGCAATATCACACTGGGAAATTCCCAGAACTGGGCTGTGTGCAAACCATGACGATGGGCTTCATCAACAAAAGCACTTGGCAAAGCGTCAGCGGAAGACACTCGTAAATCAGCCCCTAACAATTCAGCCGTTTGTAAATCCATCACGCGATCAATACGATTCGTAAAAAAGCTCACCGCAGTGACAGCCGCCACCGCCACGACTAAAGCCAACATTAAAATACGGACTTCGGCACTACGCCAATCTCGCTGTAAGCTACGGAGCACTAATTTAAATGCTTTCATTGAATTTGTACCTCACCATTCCTTCACCGGCATGAAGTTCTAGGTTAATATTGTTTAAAATAGTCAAGATACCGTCAGGGGCATTAACTTGTTTAGCTAATTTATGGGCTGTTACTATCATTGTTGAAAATTTTGAGGTATTTGTCATGTTAAAAAAACCGCTTGTTATGATTTGTATTATGATGGGGTACATTTGCTCATGCTCCAATCCCCCTAGTCCTTTATCGGAGGGGGAAACGCCAAGCCAAGTATCAAAAGAGGAAATTGATGTGCCAAGTCTGCATTCAAAAACGGGGAAAACTGATACGCCGAACCGGAGGCTACTGGTTATTGGAGACAGCCTCAGTGCCGCTTATGGTATCGCGCCCCAAGAGGGTTGGGTGCATTTATTAGAGCAACGCTTGCACGAAACCGGCTCTAAATATCAGATCATTAATAGCAGCATCAGCGGCGATACTACTAGCGGTGGGCACAATCGGTTAGCAAAAATTTTGCAACAATATCAGCCTTCTATTGTGATACTGGAATTGGGAGCCAATGATGGTTTGCGCGGTTTAAGTCTTAAAGCCATGCGAGCTAATCTTGCCGCTATGATAAAACAATCTCAACAAGCCGGAGCAAGAGTATTATTGTTGGGGATGCGAATTCCGCCCAATTATGGTAAAACTTACACAGCGCGGTTTCATCAGATTTATTATGATTTAGCCGCCACGTATGACATTGCCTTAGTGCCATTTTTTCTGGAAGGCGTTGCAGGCAATCGGACATTAATGCAAGACGACGGTATTCATCCAACAGCGGCGGCGCAGGAACGGTTGTTGGATAATGTGTGGAGCGTGTTGACTAAGGAACATCTAAAACAATAACTTACTACTACTTAAAGCGAACCACGCTATTATCAAATAGTCCAGCAGTGGAAGAAACAGCCATTTAGCCAATTATATTGGGATGGCCCTTGGGGATGGCGCGATGTTGAGGCAAACAAGTGGCCCGGTTTATAAGGACAATGGTTTTAGCTGGGTTCATGTTTGGCTTGCAACTCAATGCAAAATTAACAAGAGGAATTATTTTTTATGGATGCTATCGGCATAGAAAATTTACGATGTATCTCTGATACTGGTTTAATTAAACTCAAACCTCTCAACGTTTTACTTGGACAAAATAGTTCTGGTAAAAGTACATTTTTAAGAGCTTTGCCACTGTTGCGACAAAGTGTTGAGTCTCGAACTATGGGGCCTCTACTTTGGGCTGGTAGATTCGTAGATTTTGGGAGTTTCCACGAAGCGATTCGGATTGATACTGACAAACAAGAAATCATTTTTCGTTTCCAGTTTACTCTTCCCAAAAATTTGAATTCAGAGCGTACTAAATCCAATAAACCATTCCCCACTTTTTTGGAAGATTTGGATATTTTGTTGACTCTCAAAGTTTTTGAAGAAAGTTTGCAAGGCATGACTCGTACTAAAGAATGTACTCTGTCCTATGCTGAACAAAAATTAAGGATAGAATTTGAGAGTGATGGAAAAGTGACTTCTTTTGAAGTTAATGATTTGGATGTATTAACTTTAAATAATCATCAATATTATTCGGAGCTAATTGGCAATTTTATACCGGTTATTGAAACAGACTTTTTTAACAGCATGTATCATAACTTGCTTTCTGAAATGGACAAATATGTTGATGGCAACAGAGATTATCTCGTGCCAAATCTGGCTTTAGGTTCTTCAGAAGCAATGCTTGCCAACCTACAAAAGAATTTATCTGGTAAACACCCAATCAAAGATTGGACGGTTAGTAGTGAATCATTCCAAAGATTAAAAAATCTAATCATAGCTAATGAAACAGAAAATTTCTTGTTGGCTGCCGATGAGTATCTGACTCAATTTGCTTCTAATATCAACTATATTGCGCCACTACGCGCAACTGCGGAGCGTTATTATCGCATACAAGACTTTGCGGTAGATGAAGTCGATTCTCAAGGACGAAACTTAGCCATGTTTTTACGACATTTAACGGATGAGGAACGTCATCAATTTGCAGCATGGACAGAAAAATATTTTGCGATTGCGCCAGAGGTTCAATCGGTTGGTGGACAATTTTCACTTAAATTAAAAGAACGTGGTGGCAACACGGCATTCAATATTGCTGATATAGGTTTTGGTTTTTGTCAGGTTTTACCTATTCTAATGGAACTTTGGCGGATACTGAGTCGTTCACCACACGCCTCATTGAGTTCTAAACAGTTTCGATTTCATCAGAGACTGGAAAAATCATCACCTATCAGACAACAAGTCATCTTTGCCATTGAACAACCAGAATTACATCTCCATCCCCGTTTACAAGCATTGTTAGCGGATGCCTTACTTTCGGCAATTAATGCTGCACATAGTGTCAATCTTGAGCTTCGATTAGTTATCGAAACTCATAGCGAAACTCTCATAAATAGGCTGGGGCATCGTATAGACAATGGTGATGTCAAGCGTCAGGATATTAATATAGTCGTGTTTGAGAAAGAACATGCAAATACACCAGCGCATGTAAGAGTGGCGGAGTATGATGATGAAGGCTTTCTCACTAATTGGCCTTTTGGCTTCTTTGAACCTGAGATGATTTGATATGTTATTAGTTTTAGAAAAATCCCTTGCCAAGGCTCTAAATCAGGACACTGTGTTGGAGGCTTTGGAAAACATCGCGCTTGGTCGTCGGGAAGGTAAGCACTTAATTTTTGCCAAGCGTCAGACACTTAAATCCTTTATTAACTGTCCAGCCATCTCGAAAAGGGCGCGTCAAGTTTATTCTAAATTGTATGAAAACCTGCCACAAATGCAAGGGTATCTTCAAACTTTTATTTGTCGTGTCGAGGTTATAGCAAATGATATTGGACTTTCCTCTAGGATAGAAGAGCATTGCAAAGTGATTAGTATTCCAGCCAACTACTTTTGTGATTCCGCCCTTATACAAAAAACCGTATTCATTGCTGAAAATTTGGACGATGTCACTTTGTATAAGACAATTGCAGAAATCTATTTGAAGTGGAAAAAGTTAAAAGGGATAAAAATTCTTTTGGAGAACATATGGGAGAAATTATTGTGGCATGGAGTTGTGGCACTTTAAAGATGAGTACAGCAGGATAGGTTCTGGCTTGGGCACCGATGGTGTTGTTTGGGGATGGAAATTAAGAGGAGTTCAAAGCGCAGCTTTGTGAAAGAGTCTATTTTTTTATAGCATTAATCACCTTTTGCAAAGTCTGCCTATTGTTTTCGAGAACAAAACCCTACCAAATCTATTGATTTATGCCGCGGAAATTGCTAAGCTGAGTCATTTGATAGTCCGCCTCATTCAACAGGAAATCTATAGCTTAAGCCTCAATTTAAGACCTGCTGGGAGACCCATACCCAGCAGATCGTTGATAGGGCAACCATAAAGGACTGCCCCTACGAAAAATTACCAAGAGTATTAGTCTCCCCGCAGGTTTGGCTTAACTTAATGGCATTGATTCTACGCTACCACTACTTAAAAGAAAATATTGTTATGGCATTACAAGATCATTTCCATCCGCCTTTGAGCATACATCGCCATTGGCACGCATTTCATAATGCTTGGGCTACTTATATTGCATCTAATTTGAACCACGTTCTACCAGAGGGTTACTTTGCTGAACCCAATGTACAATTTGGTATAGAAATTGACGTAGCAACTTTTGAAAAACCGGGACAATTTGATGATTTACCAGAAAAGGTTTCAATGAGACCCGAAAAATCAATCAAGTGGGTACCACCAGCACCTACACAAACATTTCCTTTCGAGCCGATTTCTGAACTTGTGGAAGTTAGTATTTTTAATGATGAAGAAGGCCCTACTTTAAAAGGAGCTATCGAATTAGTTAGTCCAGCGAATAAAGATCGTCCTGCACATCGGAGGGCTTTTGTATCTAAATGTTTACAGTATTTACAACAAGGATTAGGACTTATTATTGTTGATGTGGTGACAAATCGCTCAGCCAATTTACACAATGAATTATTGAAAAATATTACAACTTCTGTGTCAAATATTAGCAATGCTCCGCTTTACACAACTGCTTATAGAGTAGTAACACATAATAAAGAATCAAGCTTAGATATTTGGCAAGAATCATTAGAACTTAGGCAATCATTACCTATTATGCCTCTTTGGTTACCGGGTTCAATTTTTTTACCAGTTGATTTGGGAGCAACATATCAATTAACTTGCCAAGAACAAAGGATTAAGACAGAGAAGGGGGTACCGGGGTAAAGGATAAACCAAACCGCCCAAGATAAATCTTGGACTCCGATAAGATTAGGCATCCAAACTTTAGAATCCTTTATTATTTCCTTGTAGTTCTAATTAGTTTGTACTTTTTTATGGAGATTAAGCGAAAATTATCGTACATGAACAAAATTAACATCATCTGCTTTGGTAATCTATGGTTTGGGGACGATGGATTTGGTATTCATGTTTACCGAAAATTGGCACAATTGCCCTTACCCCAACATGTCAGTCTTTATGATGCCAGTCTCCTTGGACTGGGAGCATTAAATTGTTTTGAAGGATGTGAAAAAGCTATCGTGGTTGATGCGATAGATTTTATGGGAGAGGCGGGTAAAGTACACCGATTAGGTATTGAAGACTTTGCGGATGGGGGCTTTGATTATAATACAACACATAACATGGGTATTAATCACCTTTTGCAAAGTCTGCCGATTGTTTTTGAGAACAAAACCCTACCAACTATATTGATTTACGCTGCCGAAATTGCTAAGCTCACTCATTGGAGTGATCAATTGAGTCAGCCTATGCAAAACGCCCTTGTCGAGATAGTCCCCCTCATTCAACAAGAAATCTAAAATACATACATGGCAAACGTTTTTGATGTCGCAACATTTATCCTGTCCAAACAGGGGCCAATGCCAGCGATGAAATTCAGTTGTGTGGAGCTTAAGGAGCGGAGCGGATTGAACGTCGCAAGCGAGGGCAACCACAAGGGATTGCCCCCACGAGTTGCCCGAAACTCAGTCAGAGGAAAAATACATGGCAAACGTTTTTGATGTAGCGAGCGTAGGGTGCGTCCTACGCACCTGAAGCCCAATGCCATTAAGTTAAGGGCAAACCGCCGAGGGTATGCCCCTACATAAAATGCGCCTAAGATGCCACGGGGCAATCCCTTGTGGTTGCCCTTAACTTAATGGTATTGACCTGAAGCCACCATTGATCGACAACAAGGTGCGTGGGACGCACCCTACGTTGGCTGCCTTGTACGTTTTTTATGCTGGGAATATCCCTTTAAAGTTTTTCCATCTTTTTTTTCTGTAAACGTCCAGCTTTTGCCATTGTGAACGCAAAAATATTTATTAGCTACCCACTTTTTACCCTTATTTGGATGTTTACGAGTAGCCCATTGATATAGCCTTTTCGATAATAAATAATCTAACTTATTAAAGGCTTCATTACAATTTACTGTTTTATAATGATTAGCCCAGCGGGTGATTTTGGGTTGCAAAGCATCAATTAATTGCCCTGCTGTTATAGCTTTTAATCTTTGAACTATATCGCTAATAGTTCTCCAATGAGCTTTAAGATTTTCCTTTGTCGGTTCAACCCTTAATACATGTGTTGCGTTTGCTAACTTCCGCTCCGCCTCAGTGCCGTTCAACAATTTCAGCTTATAAGTTCCCTTAATTCTATTCTTATAATGCCTTATGTGAAAATCAAGAAAGTCAAAACCCTCTGTCGAATGTACAACCCTCATTTGCTCCTGAGACAGCGTAAACCCCTTTGATTTCAACCATGTCTCAAAAAATATTTTCGAGTCTTCAATAAGCTCTTTATTCTCATGAATTAGCAATAAATTATCAGCATATCTGATGAGTTCAACCCTATGTTTGGGCTCATAATATCTTCCAGTATTCTCAATATTATATGCCGTAACCAGATCGTTTTCGATTTGCCAACCTTTTGCCCTATATAAATGTTTAATCAAGCTAGTCTCCATATTAGTCAGAATCATATCGACTAATAATGGCGACATTGGTACACCTCGCGGTGCTCCCGCCTTTGTATGACTGATTTTCAGCAAATCTATGAACAGATGCCTAAAGCCGGGCTTAATATGGGGTAGTAGAGACTTACGATCAATTCTATCAAAACACCCTTTGATATCGAAAACCAAAACCAATTTTTGCTTTTTAAGTAAAGCACCCCTGATTTTATAAATTACATCATAAGTAGTTATATCTAGCCCAAATCTATAATGTTTAAATAAGGTGTCATAATAGGAATCTAGTGTCAACTTATTAGACGCTTTCATTGTTCTTACTAAAATCTCACTCCGGTTGTATTAGCCCCAAAAAAAAACTGGGCTAAATTTTAGCCAAACTAAAAAATTATGTCAACTATTTAACGCTTCAACGCCATTAAGTTAAGGGCAACCATAAAGGATTGCCCCTACAGAAAACGTGTCGTAGGGGCAATCCCTTGTGGTTGCCCTTAGATCCCTCCTTGCGTCGGGGCAGGCTTATGGCATTGATTTAACGCTTCCAGCGGCAGCTTTATTCAACCACTTCATTGCCTCTTGATAATTCTGACTCACGCCATCGCCATTGCTGTACACCACACCTAAGCAACATTGTGCATTAACATTCATCATCTACACCGTTGCCGGCTATCTCATCCTCATTCACCCAACGGTTATCAACGACATGGTTATAATCTACTCCGGTGTCAATCACGGCTACTACTACATCATGGCAGCCAGTAAAACTATCCCACGCCTCAACGGCATCAATGTCCGCGTCTGCTGTACCGCCAGTCTGCCCGGTGTTGTGCATTCCCCAGAGTTTATCAAGGCGAGCATCGTCTGGAATACCGATAGCCCTTTGTATATACCTTCATGGATGGTCATTCTGGATTTTTCAAGATATTCTCTCAATGCCTCGTCATCTTGTCACGTACAATTGCTCTACAATAGTCCGCTTTAGCTAATCACAATGATTTATGATTTTCTTCTCATTTTTGGTTCGATACATAGCATCTAAACATTCAACCAATTGATATATTAAAGTTGAAGGATTATCAGAACCCATTTGCTGATTCAATGCCATTAAGTTAAGACAAACCTGACAGGTGTAAAAAACCTGTCAGGTTAATTTTTTATTTAATTTACAACGACCTGCCAGGTTTGGGATACCTGGCAGGTCTGATTTGGGGGCTTAACTTAATGGCATTGATTTGCTGATTGGATTTTGCTACAAATTCAGCATTTTTTATGGCTTCAGGTAGTCTATCTTTAAAATCAAAATTTGCCCTTGTTCTAAAATTTCCAATAAAGGACCAGCCAAAGCAAATAGTTTCAGTGTGCCGGCGGATTCGTAATTTTCGGGAAATAGCACTTCTTTTTGCTTGTCAGACGAAATATGCACAAATGAAATAGATGTATTCTTATCTAATCTAATATCAGCAATGCCTAAGTCTGCTGTCTGCAAAAATGCCATGATTTTTTGTTTTTGAGTGATTTCTTCACATTGTTGAATTGTATGAGGTAAACGCCGCTCCTGAAAAATGACCAATGTTTGCGTCATCCATTCCAAAATCGGCTTGAGGCTGACACTGTTAAGCATTACTGCCGTGGAAAGAAATAAGGCATTAGCCCGGGTAGAATCTTGCCACAGTTGACATTGTCCTTTTAAATATTCTTTATTAAGAAACCACGTTTGATTTTCGGATTCATAAAAACGTTCAAACCATTTTTGTGCTTTACCTTCTGGATAAGCGAACAACCATTCGTGTGTAACAGATTTTTTTGTCAGCGCAAATCCGTATTCATACAACATTCCTTTGGTAATAAACATCACTTCAAATTCGGTGGGCGAATTTTGGCTTTTTTCATCCAACAAAAAAGGAATAACGTCAATAGGCTCACCGCCTTGGCTTTCCTTGGCAGAATTTTTTACAAAGTTTTGCATAAAATCTATGGCTTGAACTAAATTACTTTTGCCCGCCGCATTGGGACCATAAATGACGGCTGATTTCGCCAACGGGGGCAAACCATCAATACCGGAGGAAAATAGATTTTTTTCCAGTTTTGTGGACGAAGTTGCTGCTAAACTGAGTTTTTGCGTCTCACGGATAGAGCGAAAATTGGTCACTTTAAATTCAATGAGCATGGTAATTTAAATAAAATGTTTTGTTAATCTGACTTTACCCAGCCGATAGTCAATGCCAGTCTGATAAACCGATAAATCTTTAATTTTATTAAAAAAATATGTGCTGGACGGGGTTTGCAACTCAATGCCATTAAGTTAAGACAAACCTGACAGGTGTCAAAAACCGGTCAGATCAATCTGCTCTTTAGTTTACAACGTCATGGGTTTTGGATACCTGGCAGGTCTGATTTGGGGGCTTAATTTACAACGTCATGGGTTTTGGATACCTGGCAGGTCTGATTTGGGGGCTTAACTTAATGGCATTGGGTTTGCAACTCCACCCGCAACAATCTCACTCAATGCAATGATCTTTGTTGTAGTTCTAAAACCGGCAGGGTTGCAAACCCCGTCCAGCACAACAATGTCCTAAATTATCGTGATGTCCCTTCGGACAATCGCATGATATATATTATCAGTTATCAGTTATCAGCAAGCGTGTACCAAGTAATGCCATGTAGGGTGGGTTTTGCTCCGCGATACGGTTTTACCCACCGGTTAAATCAATGCCATTAAGTTAAGCCCCCCAAATCAGACCTGCTGGGAGACCAATACCCAGCAGGTCGTTGTAATTTAAGGTAAAATATAACCTGACAGGTTTTTTGATACCTGTCAGGTTTGTCTTAACTTAATGGCATTGACCGGTTAAATTGAGCATCAGACTTATAACAAATTTAACTGAAGATGTCTAGTATTTTCTGGTTCCCACGCGCCGGCGTCTTGTGTTAACGCGATGCTGGCGCGTGGGAACGAGATAAGATAAATCTTGGACTCCTCTAAACTGAAATAATATACTTAATGCGAGGTTATGGAGTCCAAGATTTATCTTGGACAACGGCTCGCTCAAAACCTATTAATAAGTTTTTTCCTTTGGCTCTAGTTCATAAGGAAGTTTATAATAACCAATGATTCCTGGCTGTTTAAAATTTTGTTGATATTCTTCAGATAAAAAATCCCGTCCAGCACAGTGCATTCCCACGCTGGCGCGTGGGAACGAGAAAAGCTGAAGCTTTGGATTCTTAACTTTTCTAGCTAATAACACGTATCCATACTGAGCTGTACCTCCAAATGTTTAACTAAAATATGATGCAGTTTTTCTTCAGCCTTAGTGACGATTTTAAATTCGACACGGCGAGATTCTTCCAATATTTGAGTGTTGATAAAGCGCGTTGCTGTGACAGCTCAACATTGTTCAGATAGCGAACGACAATATCTTTAGCATTATGCTAATCACCTGAAGTATGCCCCTCAATCCTGATGGCTTCAATGTCATTACGATATCTCTGTAAAATATTAACATAACGCGGAAAAAAATCATCTAAAATGGTCTTAAATTTGTGCCGCAGTTTACTTTTTCCTGATTCAAACAATACTTTAGGAGCCTTAAAGCGCACCGTATTGTCCTTTAAAATGATAGCATTCCAGTGCTTTAAATCGGAGTCAAATTCTTGTGTCAAGTCATGGTTTAATTGCAAACGGCTAGTACAGGGATTTACGGAATAAAGGGATTGGGGTGTGGGCTGTTTATAGTCTGTCGGTGATGTTTGTGTTCCGATCAGTTGAAATGACAAGCAGATGATTCTTGAACTAATCCCCTTATTCCGTCAATCCCTGTACTGTCTGTCCCTCTCTTGCACTCAAACATTTAATTAACTTATAATCCCCTTTTCTCAAATCCAAAGGAATCCACCATGATATACACCAACTTCATCGGCATGAAATTCAAGCTGATAAAAGCTGGCAAATTTCAGATGGGCAGTGAAAAGGGGTATGATCACGAAAAACCCGTGCATACCGTAGAAATAACCAAGGACTTTTATATGGGGATTTATCAGGTGACAGTTGGGCAGTACAAGAAGTATGCAAGACGACAAGCTGTTTTTTTTAAGAAAAGGGGGTATTTTGATCCTAAATATAACAAGCAAGGAGATAATGCCGCTGTAACCAGTGTATCATGGGAAGACGCACAGAAGTTTATCTCGTGGTTGAATAAGAAAGAGGGGGGCAAGCATTATAGGCTGCCTACGGAGGCTGAGTGGGAATATGCGGCGAGAGCTGGGACGACGACGGAGTATTCCTTTGGGGATGATGCCTCTTTGTTGGGAGAGTATGCTTGGTACAAAGCGAATGCTTATGATGTGGGAGAAAAGTATGCACATGTCGTCGGACAGAAAAAGCCAAATCCCTGGGGGCTGTACGATATGCATGGGAACGTATGGGAGTGGGTTGCGGATATATATAGCAGTAGCTATTATAGTGAGTCCGATATATATATCGACCCGACTGGCCCCTCTACGGGGGGGGGCTCGTACCGTGTGGCTCGCGGCGGTAGCTGGCTCGCCCCCGCCCCGTACTGCCGGGCGGCGATTCGCTCCTTCAGCCCCCCCGGCTACCGCCACGACCTCCTCGGTTTTCGTCTGCTGAGGCAGCCTTCGTAGCACTTGGTTTTTTTACCCTTTTACCCTTGTCGGTTTTTGGTTTTTTACGCTTTTATCCTAAGCAGACCAACAATCTAGCCCGATTAAGCAAGGTGCCCGACGTGCGGAGCCGGCGAGCACCTTGCTTAAGCGGGCGGGGGGATAAGGGATCGTGCGGGGGTATGGGGGCAGCGCCCCCAGGGCGTTTTTGGGGAGGGGGTGA
Organism: Pseudomonadota bacterium; assembly: GCA_039714115.1. Classification (GTDB taxonomy): domain Bacteria; phylum Pseudomonadota; class Gammaproteobacteria; order Beggiatoales; family Beggiatoaceae; genus Thiomargarita. The sequence continues at coordinate 13,491 of JBDLJY010000076.1, forward strand.
ACCTTTGGCTGTCAAAAAGCGATATATATAGTGTAGCCATCGGAGCACTAGAAATCCGATTTTTTCAAAAAATCTGATTTCTTTAGTCGTTACGATGAGTACAACTAATGTTAAACAACGAATAAAACCGGTATGAACCCGTTGCTAGAAATCCGATTTTTTGAAAAAATCGGATTTCTTTAGTTGCTACGATGAGTACAACTAATGTTAAACGGATAACTGATTGATTTTTTTAAGCAAGCAAATCAATTTTGTCCGAATCGGATTTTTTTTGCTATGCCAAGCTCCGTCAAAAATAATATTTTTTAATTTTTTTAAATAAAATCAATAAGTTGTCCTTAAATTAATGGCATTGATACCGGATCACACAAGCACAGGGATTGACGAAAACAGGGATTAAAACATAGCCCACCATAAAACGAACGCTCTCAATAAAACCCACGCTCCAATCCCTAATTTCGTCAATCCCTGTGCTGAATTCAATGCCATTAAGTTAAGCTTAACATTTTGATTTTATTAATGTATTTGTTTATTGAACCCGAAAATTCTCTGCGAGATTCACATCCGATAAAAAAGGTCAATGCCATAAGTAATTGTAACTTATTGATCTAAATTCTTTTTTTATGGCTTCACTTATTAGGGTTTTAACGATTAAAAACTAATAAAATCAAACTGTTAAGCTTAACTTAATGGTATTGGGGTATGGGGGCAGCGCCCCCAGCTCGGATTTTTAGGGGGGAGAAGAAATCCGATTTTTTGGAAAAATCGGATTTCTTTAGTTGCTACGATGAGTACAACTAATGTTAAACAACGAATAAAACCCCATTTAAAACAAATCGCCTCCGATATGAAAGACATGAAAGCCATGTAGGGTGGATCGCTCAAGCTGATAAAGGCTGGCAAATTTAAGATGGGCAGTGAAAAGGAATGGGATAGGGAAAAACCCGTGCATATCGTAGAAATAACCAAACCAACTATCTTGATTTACGCTGCCGAAATTGCTAAGCTCACTCATTGGAGTGATCAATTGAGTCAGCCTATGCAAAACGCCCTTGTCGAGATAGTCCCCCTCATTCAACAAGAAATCTAAAATACATACATGGCAAACGTTTTTGATGTAGCAACATTTATCCTGTCCAAACAGGGGCCAATGCCAGCGATGAAATTACACAATATACTTAATGCGATGTTATGGAATCCAAGATTTATCTTGGACAACGTTACGGACGGGGTTGCAAACAAGACCAATTCATGGTGAAAAATTATCGGTCATTTTTTGAGAGATTTAACACCCCGTTCGTCACGTTTTTTTTGTGGTTGGATGGTTTATGTGATGGCCATTCGTGTTATCATTCACCATCCTAACTATTTTCTGATAAAATTATGGGTAATATATCTCATCCATCAATCCTGACTGTTGATGAAGCCGCACAGTATTTACGTGTTACAGTTGATGAATTAAACCTTGAACTAACGAGTAGACACATCCCAGCTTTAAAAATTGCTGGTACTTGGCGAATTAAACGGGATGCTTTAGACAAATTGTTAGAACCTTCTATTTTTGAAAATAATAAAAATCTAGGCTTAGGTGATTTATACAGTAGTACGTTGCCCGTTTCAGGGCACAAATTTTTTGGTCGTGAAAAATGGTTGCGACAACTTTCCGATTTAGTCCAACAAGGGCAATTCTTTGGCATTTATGGTTTGCGGAAAATGGGTAAAACTTCTTTGATTTATCAATTGAGCGAGGAAAAATTGCGAGGAGAAGCCGTTGCTTATGTTGATTTACAAGCAAGTCCCGCATTAACTGAGAAAAATTGTGCGCCCATCTATTGGGAATTGGAACATGCTCTTTATAATCGCTTACACGATAAAGAAGCAACCGATTTATTAAGCTTAGCTAAAGTCAAACGCTTTAGTGATTTACCTCATCGTGGTGCTAATGCCGGACTCATCTTCAATGAAGATTTACGGGCATTATTGGAAGCAATGAGTGCTGGAAAAACCAAATTTAACAAATTAGTCATTGTGCTAGATGAACTGGAACATATTCTGCCAATTGCCGGGCAAGAGGGTGTACGAGGCTATCTGGAATTTTTTGGACTGTTACGTGGGCTGGCACAACGTTATCGAGGATTATTATCTAGTATTGTAGTCGCTGCCAATTCAGCCCTCAGCGAGCGGGGTTATTGGGAGGGAAAGGAAAATCCAGTGTTTGCTTTATATAAACCTCATTTTCTGTCACCGTTATCTAAAGATGATTGTGTAGAAATGATTCGTAGCTTAGGCAAAGGTATGAGTGTCTATTGGGAAGATAATGCGATTGAAACCGTTTTTAGTGAAACTAATGGACATCCTTTTATAACACGTCTTTTGTGTAGTCGCATTGCGAAACGAAATTCTGAGCGTCCTTTAACCGTTACGGTTGATAAAGTTCAAGAAGAGGTTCCTAGTTTTGTTCGTGATGAAGGCGATAAATTAGAGCAAATCACAAAATTGCTAAATAGCCATTTTCCTGATGAAGAAACACTATTAGAACAAATCGCACTTGACGAAGCCCCTACTGAACTTCAGGATAGCGCATTAAGTCATTTGCTCCGTTATCAATTGATTTCATCTGAACAAGGTAAATATCAGGTATCTTTTAATTTATTGCGGCGTTGGCTGCGAAGACGGGCAGGAATTAAAGAATGAAAAATCCTTATGTATGGAATGAGGTTAATCCTCAACTATTTTATGGACGTGAGACTTTATTAAGTGAAATGCTTAAAGGGCTTGTGAGTAGCCCTCGTTGTTCTTTTGGAATTGCCGGTGGACGACGTATGGGTAAATCGACACTGTTACGTCGATTAGAAACAGAATTGAATGCTAAAAAAACCTCGTCACATAATAGCGGGCTTTCAGTCATTCCCATTTATGTGGATGGATTATCATTACCACGTCCACTTTCTGCTTCTGATATTTGGACTTATATATTTAGAAAACTACTACAACATGTATCTCCAGAACTTTCTCAAGATCATTTTCCACTGGACTTTGAACGATTCAAAGAAAAGATAGGACCTATATTGAAAAAACATCCTAGAATCATTGTGATGTTTGATGAAATTGAACCCATTTTAGTACATGATAACTGGGCATACGCCTTTCTTTCTCATTGGCGAGCATTACTGAGTAATACACCAAATGTCAGCGAATATTTTACCGCAGTGTTTGCCGGTGCCCGTGAAATTTCTGCTTTACGCCGTGACGTTGGTTCCCCACTCATGGATATTCTAGAATGGCGCAGCCTACGCAATTTAAGTTTTGAAGCCGCTTGTCGTCTTATGGAAGAACCTAGCAATTATACATGGTCAGATACGTTTAAAAAACGTACTTTCCAAGAAACTGGTGGTCAACCCATGTTGATGCAGTACCTTATGCAGCGAGTTTATAGTGTTTTTTCTGCAAATGAAGTATAATTTTCCCCGGAGGCATTACTTGAACAAGCTACTAAAAAGTTTATTTCTCAGCGTCATTGGCAATTTAGTGAATGGTGGGACAGATATTGTACGCCTGTAGCTCAACGTATTTATGCACGTTTACCGGGAGATGGTAGTACATTAGCTTTACGTAGCTTGACTAAGGAATTTGGTAAGCAAACATACGATGCCCTTGATATTTTGCAACATATTGGTATTGCACAAGCGGAAGACGATTGTTTTGCTTTCCGTTTTTCCGGGAAGATGTTTCAACATTGGTACCAGCTTTACGGCTCAATTGCTGATGCCCCCGTTCATGATCGAGAAATCTATGATAAATTGACAAGTATAGCACCAGAACTTGCTGATAAATATCTGAGTGCTTGGCAAATTTATCAAACGGATTTACGGAATTACTCAGGTGCAGCTTCTGAAATCAGAGACACATTCACGCAAGTGTTGCACAAATTAGCACCTGATGATCAAGTGATAGCACAACCAAATTTCGCCTTAGAAGGTGAGCTAAAGAAACCAACACGACGACAGAGAATCATGTATGTGATGCAACAACGTTATCCAAAAGCCAAACGTAGCAAAGCAATGGCAAAAGAAATTGCCAGTGACATTGATATTTTAGAGACTCAATTGGCTAAAGTGGTTCAAAAAGCTTATGAAGAGGCTTCGGGAATGACACATACCACAGCCACCCGCGAACAAGTCTATCCCTTGTTGAAACGCTTTGACAATATTTTGGCTCAATTGGTGTTATAAACGGAGGGATAATAAAAAAGCGATCCACGCCATTATCAAATCCTTATTCAGTCCAGCTTATTATTTCTCATTAACTTAATGGCATTGAGCCGTTGATTCCGTCAAACGAAGTAACGGAGCTTTGCTGTGATACTACACCTAAATGGAGCAATAATTAATTATGCCTGATCAATTTAACAAGACACTTTATGTCAGTCGTCCAAAAGAGCAAGCGTTATTTTTAGAAGCCCTTGCCAATGGCTATTATTTAGATATCTATGGCATGACTGGTTTGGGTAAAACCGAATTTCTCAAATGGATCCACGATAGCCAAAAACAACACGATTACCTTTGTAGCTATGTGGATTTAGCCGCTGATGATCTTGATATTTATAATCTGATAGCGGAGCAACTTTTCGATGAAACCGTTTTCCCCGACGATCCGTTTGCTGAGTTCAAAGAAATAGCTTACAGCCAAACGCCCCTATCTGAGGATGAGACATTCAACAAAGGACTACAAAATATTTTAACTACCTATAAAGTAGTTTTATGCTTTGATAATACCCAAGCGACAGCGTGGCAACAATTTGCCGATAAAGTATTAGAGTCTCAGCATCCCACTAATTTAATAATCATTACCACCGGTCAAAAACCCCTTCAATTAGCACCGAAACTAAGGCAGCGGGCTAAATCGGTTTTTTTGTCCTACTTGACTAAAAAAGCCGTTCAAGAATTCATTCAACGTTTATCCCAAGTCAAAGGCTTTAATGTTGATGATGACATTGTATCTGACATTTTCAGACTCACCCAAGGACATCCACTGAGTATTGCACTATTAGTGGAATTATGGACTAATAGTTTTGAACGCGATTTAAACGCAGAAACGGTCAAATTACCCCAAGGCATTGAACAACTCATGCAGGCGGTGGTTGAAAACCTGATTTTAAACCAACTACAACTTGGCGCGGGTTATCCTGATCCAAAAGACATCCTCCAAGCGATTGCACCGCAGCGTTATATCCTGCGAAGTTCGCAGCGCGAACTGCTGTCCAAGTTTTTGCCGGATTCTTTTGCGAATAAACCGCCCTTTTTTGCTGACAGGTTATTTGGTGAATTTCAAAAAGTCAATCTATATGATTGGAAAGAAGGTTTTGGACATAGCCTTAATCCGGTGGTTCGTCAAATCTTATTAGAAGATATGCGACTCAATGCCAGAGATAAATTTTTTGAAATTCAAAAAACTCTGGTTGAGATGTACGACAAATTAACCCGCGACAACAAAGGTGAAAGTCAATATATTACCGAAAAACTCTACCATACCGCCATCTTGTTAGAACAAGCCCCTGATATAAATGAACGCTTGGCTAAAGAGATGCAAAGTTATTTGGACACATATTTTGTGTCCGCCGCTTTGCTGACGGAAGCCGATCAGCAATTTATCATGCGCTTGAGAGAAAAATTAGGCGCGGATACGGAATTGGCTGAACTGATCGATGTCGCTGCCTTGTTAAGTATCATTGATGGCTTTGTCAAGATTGTTCCGCCAGAAGTGGAAACCGGCGATGATGAAGAGATTGAAGTCGTTGAAAAATTACTACCCAAACCGACTCATGTCGAGCGTACTGAAATAAAACAGTTTGACAATTTTCTGCAAGCGGATTCTCCCTTACGCATTCTCACGATAGATACCGAGGGACAAGGCGGCGTTGGTAAAACGATATTTTTAGTACAAATGCAAGAACGTTGCGCCTCACAGCCAGAGGTTTTCTATACCAAAGAATTGATTGATTTCTTTCATTTGGAAAATCGGAATAAAACCGGGGTGATGGAGCAAATCGCAAAATCCCTCAAATTGACTGCCTTTCTTAATCTGGTCAAACAATTCCGCACTGCGGAAGACGTGGCAGAGCGCGAACAATTGGGCGGAGAATTACAAACCACGTTTTTGCAAGAATACGATAATTTTGCCCGGCGCCTGAATCAAGAAGGTAAACGCCTCGCTTTGTTTTTTGATAGCTATGAATATATACAGCAGCAGTCCACCACCGAGCGTCACGCTGATCTTACCAATTTTTCTCATTGGTTAGAGACAGAATTATTTGTTTACCTTGCCCATCAAGACAATGCTCGTTTAGTGATAGCCGGGCGCTATCAACCGATTGAATTAGGCACGGCTTGTGAAAGAGTTCTGTTGTCACATTTTTCCTTTGAGAATACCAAAGAATTTTTGCAAAAGTCTTTCGATTGTGCTGATGAAGCGCAATTGATCAAAGATATTGCACCCCTTGAGGTGATTGAAGCTTTCCACCAGCTTGCTGATGCTCAACCGATTTTTCTGGCTTTGTTTGTTGACTGGTTTAACAGTAGCAACCGTTCTCCAGAAGAATTACTCGCCGACATTGAAGCGCAAACTGGTCAAGTATCATCTCCGGTGACGGACACCCAAAAACAGTTTTTTGAGAAAAAACTGATCGATAGTATTCATCAGCTCTTTGAAACTTCACAATTGACGGTGACCTATTTAGCGGTGGCTTATCGACGCATGACTGTTGATATTTTGAGTTGGCTAACGGGCGAAGCAACAGAAAAATGTGAAGAAGACATTGAAAAATTTAAGCAATGGTCATTTATTAAGCAAAAACCGGGCAATGTGGTTTTGCTGCATGATGAAATGTACCGTTTGCTGAATAATTATTTCTGGAAAGAAGATCCGCAAGCTTACGAAGCCAGTTTAAAGCATCTGGTTAAATACTATGAGCAAGAACTGCTCTCGAACAATGACTTGTCAGAAGCTGATCGTGATACCTACACATCTGAATTGTTAGAGTACGCTTTTCATGCGGAATTCGCCGATGGCTTAACTCGTTTTCGTAATGAATTCGATTTAGCGATGGACGACGGGAAATATGACTACAGTGAATCGCTATTGCGTGAGGCGGAAAATGCTGGTCAGACTTTCGATGTTTCCAAAACCTCGCAGCTTGATTTTCTCCATATTACATTGCGGCGCGTCAACTACGGTCTTGAAACCGGTGCTGATCCGCAACAGATTTTAAATCGTATTAGTGAAGTGATCGCACAATATCAGCGTGATTCACGTTGGCAAGCTAGTGAAATTCAAGGGCAATTTTTGTTACGTCAGGGGATTGCACAATTTTTTATCGCCAACTATGAAGCGGCAATCCAATCTTTCGCCTCTGCCAAACGAGTGTTTTTTGATACCGGCGACGATCATTGGGCTAATTGGGCAGTCAATTGGATTGGCTATAGTTATTACCAACAAGGTGAATTTAGCCAAGCTGAAAATTGGCTAAATCGGAGCCAAAAAAGCTTTCAGGTGCTGCTCTTACAATGGGAAAGTGGGACACAGCATGATGCTTTAGAACGTCGGCAAATATTGCAAGGCATTCAGATTTCTTTAGGGCATTTGGCGATGGTGTATGCTCATACGGGGCGTTTTTACCATGCCCTCAATAGTGCCAGAATTCAATTGCACGTCGTCCGCAACTTACCCCGTAATAGTAAAGAAATTGCGCGATCATTAAATGCCTTTGCCCAGACAATGGCATTAACTGGTAATAGCATTGAAGCGGAAGAACAGGCTTTAGCTGCATTGGATATTTTTGAAAAATTCAATGATCGCCTGTTAATTGGGCAAGTAAAACTCAACTTATTTTGGCAAACCTTTAACAAAGGCGCACTTTCTTATCCGTTAGAATACTATCGGGCGGATGAGTTAACAAGTGCTGTTAAAAAATCCAAGTTGGATGTAGCAAAGCTGCAAGCCCTGTTAGAAGATGAAACCATTGAAATATTGAAAGCGCCGGCTTATCTCGCCTTAGCTGAACTCTATTTAGTCACCACCTCATTTGAAAAAGCAGAACAAGCACTGGTGAAGGGCTTAAAATGTGCCAGAGATAGCCAGTTTTTGTATCACGAAGTGGATGCACTCAAGAGTCTGGTGAAGTTATATTACTTTTGGGGTGCTCATGCTCAACAGATTAAGCAGTATCAAGATGAACTTAGTCAATTGGATTGCGAACGGTATCCAGAATTATCGGCTAAATATGACCTGATTTTAGGCAATCTTGAGTTCGACAAAGCATTGAATTTATTTCGTGAAAAATATCTTGATAAGGCGACGATTCTGCTCAGAAAAGCCTTTATTTACTACATTGCCGCAGCCGATAAGCTAAAAACATTTAGCGAAAGTCGCTATCATATTGCCCAGCTTATTTTCCATAAGCGGCTAAGCACTTTTATCCAATTTGCCAATCGGACTCAAATCTCAACCCGGATCATAGATAAACGTTTAGAGGATATCAAATTAACTTGGCGAGAAGAGACTGATTTTGACCAAATCCATGATTACGCCTGCTTATGCGTCTCTGCCGCCGATAAGTTGAACGGTATCTATGCCCTTGAAAAAGTACTTTCTCAAAGCCTGTATCAAGGTAATGTGAGTTGGGTTATCTTGCGGATTCAATGTCTGATCGAGGCGTTTGCTAGTTTGATTACTTCGCGTAACGCCCAAATGACTGATCATACTTCATTGATCACTTGGTTAATTCATCTCGCGCTGTTTAATCATCAGTTGGGCTATGAATATGAAGCCTTTCAATCCATCCGCTTAGTTAAAGAACAGTTGGATGAATTAAAGTTTATTGCTGACACTTCTGAACAACTCTTGTCAGATCCCATTTTGCAACTCGAAATCAGGAGTCTCGAAGCGCGAATGAATGCCGCTGAAGGTATTTTACTCTATCGTCGCGCCCAAAACCGTGAGACTTTAGAATTTGAGTTACGAGGCGAACTCGGTAAAGTGGGTGAACAATTTGATCAGCAATTTCCGGGGGCACGCAGTCACGCTTTGAGCTTGTTAAAAAAAGGCGAAGAACAGTTATTGCAAACCATCGCAGCGTGGACAACGCTCATAGAGAAAGCTGCGGATGAGCAGGAAAAGGATTACCTTAAGCAAAGTGCTTTGGCGGATCGTGAAAGATTAGGCAGCTTACGTTGTCGGCTGGGTGAGCTATTGGTGTTAAAAGAACAATTCCATGAGCATGAAGATCAATTAGGAGCATTGGAATATTTAGAACTAGCGCTTCAAGATACTAAAGCGCGTGGCGAGACTTATCATTGGGCGGAAGCCGTAAAGAGTTACCTCACTGCCCAATATTTTGCTGGGGAAGATAAACTTGAAGAGAGTTCGGCGCTGAAAGAACACTATCCTCTGATCTTAGGCAAATTACGCTTGATACAAGGTAATATTATATTTAGTCGCTACCTCCAGCGCGAGCAGAAGCTGAATGTAAAATGGCTGCGAAAAATGTTACGTTACTATGTCGAAGCCTGTGATTTTATGGCTCGCTGTGATTCGGCGCAATTTTCATTAGCCCAGCGGGTGTTGATCGTGCGTATTCGGATGATTAGGGATAAACAAACCCTAGAAGAAATCAAAAAAGGCTTGAATGGGATTTGGCTAGATCAACCCCATTTGAAAGAGCCAGAATTAGCGACATTGAATGAGTTTATTCAAACCATGCAGGATATTATTGCGTATAGCACACAAAAGATTGAAATGGCTCTAACAAAAACTTGACATTTTGATTTGTGTTTAGTAACGTCCTTTGCTTGAAGTGGTTAGCCTTCCACATTAAAAAAAATGGACTCAAGCATTTCATTTAAGTGAGCGAACAGACTGCCTAAAATTCATACCTGCGGGGAGACCAATACCCCGCAGGTCCGATCCGTCGTACTTATTTGCTCTTATTTAGGAGTCCAAGATTTATCTTGGACAGACATAAAGGT
>JBDLJY010000077.1:0-23395 GCA_039714115.1 Pseudomonadota bacterium
GATGCCAAGTTTAACCAAGGTTATCCGAGATTTTTTTGTTGAGAGCGAAGCGCTTGAGATGTTTTCAAGCTTTGGGAGATACCCCCGCCAGGACGAAAGTTCTGTGTGCGTTGTTAGCGAAATGTTGACATTTGTTAGCATTTGTTAATTAAAATGTATCGGCTTGAGAGAGTGGTTGCCCCGCTTATAACGTTACGGACGGGGTTGCAAACCCCGTCCGGCACAAGTCGGATTTCTTTAATCCTGCGGGGTATTGGTCTCCCCGCCGGTCTTAATTTTTCCCCTTCATTCCTCTCAACAACCACCGCCAAACATAGCTCCTGGGCACAATCTCACCCGTAGACAAATAAATCAACACCAAGGGATCACGCAAAGTCCATTCCATCCATGATGCAACCCCGGGCCTTCCACACCACAATAATTGATCGCCTACCGCTAAACACTCAGAATCCTCCGGTAACAAAATCATCTCCTCTCCGCGTACCAATAATAAAGGGAGACATTCTAAGCTCAATTGACGATTTTTTGGATCCATTAGCAGGTATCTCAAATTAACGGGCTTGCCCTGACGACATAAAGCCGGCGCTGAATCCTGATCAATCTTTATTTGCCAAATCTCTGGTGAGTTTGAGTTTAAAACGCCCTTTAGACGATTGATAAGTTGGCATATCCATGCCTGCCCATTCTGTTTAGACAGTCGCAAAAAGTCAATTAATAAAGGTGTGGTTAACAAAACCCGAATATGGTTTGCAATAATCTGGCTCGCCTGCATCACAATATCGGCTTTTGCCGCATCAAAAATAATCTGATTATCCGCCCGATTCTGCCGAACTACGACAAACAGTTTCGGATTCAATTCACGGGCAGTCATTATGATTGATAAATTATTCACATCATCATCAGTGCCGGCGATAATACCAACAGCATCCTCAACATGCGCTTGCTGCAAAGTATCCGCCTCCGTTCCCCATCCTTTAACACATTCGACTCTAGGATAACCAGTTTTCTCAGGTGTCGCTTCAATCACCACTAGACGGATATTTTTCTCAGCCTTAAATCGCTCTGACACTGCTTTACCAAAACGCCCATAGCCACAAAGAACCCATAAACCTTGTTGTGGAGGATTTAAGGGTTCACACATTGAAGACTTCTTATCGCCCGTGAGGCATTCACGTAGCAATAGTAGATTAGGAGAATATAAAGCGGTATGTAATTTACGGGCAAAAATATTAAAAGGATCAATAATGAAGTCGGTGCCAAAGGAGTCCATATTAGCGGCTACTTCATGGGAATCCACTCGACTAATCACTCTTAAATTAGGTTTTAGGAGTTTAGCCGTGATAGCGATATGCAAATTGGCTAAATTATCATCCGTGATTGCAACGACACCTGTACAATGGGGATTTTTTAGGCCGCCTTCGACGAGGTGGAGCGGCAGACTGGCATCGGCACAAAGCTTGGGGACATAGACGGGATAATTTTCCATCGTTAAAACATTGATGCGTTCCTGTTCTTTTTCTATCACCACCAAACGCATAAGGCGTTCTTCTAAAGCACTAACCAAGGCTCGCCCGGTATCACCATAACCACAAATCAGGTAAAAAGACTCATGGATATTGCCCACCGTGCGAACAAAGCGGTTTTCAATCATGGTACGTCGCAGCGCTTCATCCTGTAGCAGGGATAGTAGGGTACCGATGGCATAAATCCACGCTACGACTGTCATATAGAGCGATAAGGTGACCCACATTCGTTGGGCATCTGAAAATGGGTATGGGATTTCGCCAAAGCCAATGGTGGTGCCCATAAAGGAGACAAAATAAAAGGCGTGGAAAAAGTCCATCCGCCAAAGGCGCCCCTGATCATCGACACCCTCAATCAAGGTCATACCGACCACCGTGACGGTGTAGACTGTTAATAATACTAATAACGGTACACGCATACGGCGCATGATCAAAAAAATAATGGTATTCATCGGCGCAATATGGCAGTTTCAATGACGAGCAGCAGAACTGAGACGACATTCGCTAATAGGGCGCCGCTAGCTAGAGAGACAATACTGGCCATCACGGTGGGTGTCATTTCCATAGAGTACACATGCACGGCAATACCCCAAACAAGGGCGGCGGCAAACAGTTGTAAATCAGCCACTAAGCTGGTTGATAATAGTAAGGCACCAACATGTGAACGATCTCCAAATTTTAGGATAGTCGCGACTAAATTCACAACAATCACGGCTGCGAGTTCATACACATGATGATGTGCCTGATTGCCTATGTCGCCTAAGCAAAAACCAAAATTTAATGTTAATGCCATGACGAGAAAAAAACCAAAAACGACTTTTTCAGGATTCATCTTTTTTTAGCTAACATAAAAAACCCAGTACAGGGATTAACGGAATAAGGGGATTGGCTCCATAATCATTTAACGGAGCGGGATAAGGATAGATCAATATTCTAATCCGTTCAAGTTCTGTCGGAGCAGGAGAGAACAAATTAGAGAATTAATTTCGTAAATCCGCTGTAGTTTATACCATAAAACGGCTATTATGATAAACCGAGCAAATTGCTAACTTGTTAAGGCTTTTAGGAGTCCAGTCGCGAGGGACAGGTTGATTTTGGCTGGGCAACCATAAAGGATTGCCCCTACGTTGCCCCGTTTTTCTTTTTTAGAGATGATCTCACCACATAAATTTTCGTGCTACCTTTTCATCAAAAGATGAGAGAACTTCCTCTGAACCCGTCCGCGATGAGTTTTTCTTATTAAGGGGCGGGCTTTATTAAAACGAAACAATGGATTTGGATGGAAAGCCTGACTATTTAATAGCGCCGTATGCTGATAACGGTGGTATATCAACCCCTCTAATTTGTGTAATGGAAGCCAAAAAAAAGGATTGGAAGAAAGGTTGGGCACAGGCTTTAGCTGAAATGTACGCTGCTTCTACTCAAGGTACAAATATTTGTTACGGTGTTGTAACTACAGGATAATTTTGGCAGTTTGGTAAATTTGAAGAGGGTAAAATATTTACTATAGATCCTATCAAACTATCTGCTATAGAGAACTTGCAAAAAGTTCTGAACACCTTAAATTGGTTGTTTAATCAAGCAAATAATCAAGTACAATTAATAACTTAAAACCCAGATTAGGACGTTGAACTGATAACAGGAAATATTATGATGAAAAAAATACTTATGATCGCCGCCGCTTCTACACTTCTCTCTCTGCCCATTAGTTCCGTTTTGTATGCGGGGAACACAGTTAACGTAGCCTTTTTAGAAGAACATCGTTGCGGGAATGAGCCAATGCCTCTCCCAAAGAAAATGGAATATGAACTGTTGAAAGATGCTACGTGCGACTCGTATGGCCTAATGTAAGTGCTAATAAAGTGTAGCCAAAACAAAGCATTAAAAAAAAAACGATTCTGGTGTGTGGATGCTAAATGCCTATCTCACCTAGCATGGCAATTGGCTAGAAAGAACAGGGATTTCTTACAATGACTGGGGCTCCGATGAAGTGAGTGTCCAGTGCAAGGTCATAAAGCCCCAAAAGGGCAAGCGTAGCAGGTATGGGAATTTCTTTAGGGTCGGTAATTCAAAATCTTAACCTTAATGGGATAATAGGTTTGTAGGTGTTCAGGTTAGTAGATGCCGGAATGCGATTGTCCGATACGTATCCGATTAGTGGATTTACCCTAACCCTGTATGTAAGACATGCTGTAGGAACGAGTAAAAACAGTGCTAAGATTCTATGCTCCTTGCAGGACTCGCAAGAGGAGTGTCCTTTGGTACTTAGCGGCGGCATTGGGTAGGATGAGGTGGGAAAGCTAAAGCCAGATGAAATCATCCAAGTGGGATTCTGGATACGCCGATTAACCTCACGGAATGACTAAAGTTATAAATTCAATTGAACAACTCTAACGAGAAATCGTTGGTAGTAACGGTAGACAAAACTAAATTATGAATATTCTCTGGAAATATCCTTTTCCTGATAGGGTATTCTAGTTCCATGGGGGTTCGATGCCCCAAGAGTTCCTCTCTTGCCTGATGAAGAGTGAGAACGCAATTATTGAAACGTGGGACTGGGATACCATTATTTGGAAGAAGGTACGACAGCTGGTATTCGCCAAATTGGCAAAAGCGAATTTATAAAGCTACAAAATCAGGTAAGTACAGTAAGGCCAAAAGCCTAATGTACCTATTACAGAACTCGACATGCGGCGCGTTGTATGCAGTCAGAAAGGTGACTACCGATAACACTGGCAAACGTACAGCGGGCATTGATTTTAAGAAAGCTAGAACGCCTAAAGACAAGATTAAGTTGGTTAAAGATGTCCTTGACACAATTCGTATGGGATGGGATAAGTACCGACCCAAGCCCACCAAACGGGTGATGATTCCTAAGGCAAATGGTAAACTAAGACCGCTTGGGATACCCACGATAATGGACAGGGCAATGCAAGCATCAACGAAGCTAGCAATGGAACCTTACTATGAGGCCAAGTTTGAGTCATACAGTTTTGGATTCAGACCTGGTATGGGATGCCATGACGCGATTGAGAAAATCGCCAGTGTCCTACTGCAAAAGGAGAAGGCACACCATCAGGCAGTATTATGTTGAGGAAACAAGGCGGGATTTGCCCTGAATGTAAGAGCAGATTAAGCAATGAGGACTTAATGGAGGCGCACCATGTAGTTCATCGGTGCAAAGGTGGTAAAGACGAATATTCCAATCTGGTACTCTTGCACCGTCATTGTCACGATAGGCGACATGCGGAAGAAATTAAAAACCTGCAACGAAGTAACGGAACGTTCAACACTACGGGAAAAATCAGTTCGGTAGTGGTGGTATCCACAAAGACGAGAGAGTGTTTTATTGATGGTAGCCATAGTAGCTAAGTCATGGGTAATAATGTTCTAACGAGCCCATGACTTCGAGCAAGACTCAAGTCATAGCGACTGACTGATTGAAAAAGACGCTCATACTGGATGGTATGAATCCGAGGAGCCGTGCCGAGGAGGGGCAATCCTTTATGGTTGCCCCTCTCAAGCACGGTTTTGAAGACTGGTTGTGTGGGGTGAAATCCAAGGTCGCGATTTAGGTAAAAGAAGTGACCTGCATGGCCAAGTTTAACCGGAGTTCCAAGAATGCGAAGCTACGATGTGCAGGAGTTTGGAGGGAGGTAAGGTTTCCTCGTTCCCAAGCTAGCGTAATATGGCATTGGACTGTACTTTAGCTTTCAGCCTTGGGATTTATCCCAAGGCTTAATTAAAAATCCCAAGGCTGAAAAACTTGATCATCGAGTATATATTAATAGCGCTTTACACTTGTTGCACTATTAATGTTATTGTAAATAATACGAAAAATTAACATGCTGGGTATCAATCAATTTATTGCACTTATCTTTTTCAGCCATTCCTTTAACACTCTTCCAAACAATTGCCCATTCTCTGTCACCAAGCCACGTTCTATTAAACTACGTCGCTTAAGTGCGGATTGACTAGCGGCTTGGAGTCTTTGCCGTTCTGTTTCACTTAAAGTTTCCCACAATTTTTTAAAGCAAATCGTAGCGTTAGTCTGAAAATGTCGCAAAGCCGTCTCTACCGACTTGTCATTTTGTTGTGCATCTATCAGACATTGCCCCAATAATTGCACATAAAACGGATGCTCTCCCGCCCATTCTTTGATTAATTCAATTTGTTGGGCGTTAAAATTGCCCCGCGCAATGAGACTGTCACGACTCGGTGCGTCTAATAAAGGCAAATATAGTGCGCGTAAACTTAATGATGACGTTTGCCCGGGGCTTGAGCGTTTTGAGGGCTATTTGAGAATTGGGGGTAAAATGAGAGATGTCAATAAAAATGGGGCTTGAGCGTTTTTGAGGGCTATTTGAGAATTGGGGGTAAAATAGCACAAGTCAATAAAAACGGGGCATAAGCATTTTTAGGGTGATTTTAAAATCAAGTTTCGGGAAATCCGCTCCGCTCCATTCCCGAAACACCAAATAAAGGGCTAGAAATCCTATTTTTTGAAAAAATAGGATTTCTTTGTTCATCCATAAAACAGCTATTGACTGTATAAAAATGGGGCTTGAGCGTTTTGAGGCTCATTTGAAAATCGAGGGTAAAATGAGAGATGCTAATAAAAACGGGGCTTGTG
Source organism: Pseudomonadota bacterium (assembly GCA_039714115.1). GTDB lineage: Bacteria > Pseudomonadota > Gammaproteobacteria > Beggiatoales > Beggiatoaceae > Thiomargarita. The sequence continues at coordinate 6,157 of JBDLJY010000077.1, forward strand.
CGTTTTTGAGGGCTATTTGAGAATTGATGGTAAAATAGCACAAGTCAATAAAAACGAGGCTTGAGCATTTTAATGGCCATTTAAATTAACAGTCAGAGTAGTAATAGCGTAAGGTTGAAAAGAGAACATGCCATTGAAACAGGAGTGATCGAGAGATTATATGATTTAAAAAAAGGGGTGACTGAAACCTTTATTAATGATGGATTCATTAAAAGCTTCCTCAGTCATGGAGATACAAATATATCTGATGATGATTTAATGAGTCATTTAAATGATCATTTGGATTCGGTTAATTTTGTTTTTGATATTGTTAAAGAAAATAGACCTTTGTCCATCGGTTTTATTAAAGAACTTCATCAACTCATGACGAGGAATCAAAAATATGTTGAAGGAAGAGATCAATTTGGCAACAAATCACAAACCGAATTATTAAAGGGGCAATATAAGCAAACAGAAAATAATCCGACAAGAGAAGATGGAACTAAAATACTATATTGTTCCCCAGATCATGTTGCATCAGAAATGGACGCTCTGATACGGATTTCTAATGAAAATGCTCGTATACCTCCACTGATACTGGCAACTTGGTTCCATCATGCTTTCACAACCATTCATCCTTTTCAGGATGGAAATGGAAGAATGGCCAGATTGCTAACGAGCTTGATTTTTATTAAACATGGATTATTCCCTTTTACCGTTTTACGAGCAGAAGCGAAAGTCAGCGGAGCTAAACCCACCATTTTCAAAGAGTTGGTGGGTTTCGCTCAGCGAAACCCACCCTACAATATCTACATTTAACCCAGGCTACGCTCGCTTGACTTTGCCAGGTCTGAATTAGTCATCCTGAATCAGATGTTTAATTTCTGTTTCATCGAATTGTTCATGATATTTTACAAATAACTTTGGATTACCAAACCAATCTATGACTTGTTGTCTTTCGACCAGGCTATTCTTTTGTTGATAAATTGTTTGGTAAGAAGAATACGAATAAGTACGAAAATCGTCAGTAAACTGGTGTTTTTCAGGATTACGGTGGATGTAATTAACCAAATGTACGAAATAACTATCTGAATCGACTAAGATACGTTTAAAAGGTTTTTGAAAAAGACTCCCATTCCTTTGGTATGTTTTGTTAATCGTTTTAGTATAAGCATTAAATAAATTTGAGAATGTCTTGGAATAATCAGGTGTACTAAGCCCAATATCTGATAGCTCTTCTAGCGGCCTCATGCGAACCAAAAGATGAAAATTATTTTTCATTAGGCAATACGCATAAGTATTGGCAAGAGGATAAATATGGCGGATATAGAGCTTAAAGAAACATTGATAATTTCTTTCTTCGAGAAATAGGTTTGCCCCATTATTACCGCGATTGTAAATATGGTAATACTCTCCACTGATTAAAGGTATTGTTTTTGACATATCTATTTCTCTGGTCTGGACTTGATTTTGCTAAGTCTGGTTTTGACCCAAGACCTGGCAGGTTAAACCCAAACCTGCCAGGTCTGGACTTTGACTTAACTTTGACCTGGCAGGTTTTGTTTTCAACCTGCCAGGTCTGGTTTTGAACCAAGACCTGGCAGGTTAAAACCAAACCTGCCAGGTCTGGACTTTGACTTTGACCTCCTGGCAGGTTTTGTTTTCAACCTGCCAGGTCTGGTTTTGACCCAAGACCTGGTTAAAACCAAACCTGCCAGGTCTGGACTTTGACTTTGACCTCCTGGCAGGTTTTGTTTTCAACCTGCCAGGTCTGGTTTTGAACCAAGACCTGGCAGGTTAAACCCAAACCTGCCAGGTCTGGACTTTGACTTAACTTTGACCTGGTCTGGTTTTGAAGTTTCACCCTCACAAAAGACTCCCACGAATCACGGGCTTAATTTCCCGATAATGCAAATGACGCAATCTCCGTTGTCGTCTTTCTTCATGATAAGCCAACCCTGTTCCCGCCGGTATTAGTCGCCCGACGATCACATTTTCTTTTAAGCCGCGCAAATCATCACATTTACCATTCACGGATGCCTCAGTTAATACTCGCGTCGTCTCTTGGAATGATGCCGCTGATACAAATGAGTCTGTCGCTAACGAGGCTTTGGTGATCCCTAATAATTTTGGTTCCCATGTCGCTGGTTCTTTGTTTGACGCGAGCACTCGCTCATTTTCTTCTAATAAGCGTGAGCGTTCTACCAATTCGCCATGCAACATGCGCGTCTCTCCAGGACTAATCACCATCACTTTGCGTAACATCTGGCGCACGATCACTTCAATATGTTTGTCATTTATCTTTACTCCTTGGAGCCGATAAACTTCTTGCACTTCATTTACTATATAATTCGCTAAGGCATTCGTACCTAAAAGCCGCAAAATGTCATGTGAATTGGGCGCACCATCTACTATCTCTTCTCCCTTTTCTACATGTTGCCCATCAAATACACTAATATGTCGCCATTTAGGAATGGGAATCTCTTTAGTTTCACCATCCGGCTCCGTAATTATCAGTCGTTGTCTCGTTCTGGTATCTTTACCGAAACTTACGGTACCACTCCGCTCCGCTAAAATCGCTGGCTCTTTGGGTATGCGAGCCTCAAACAAGTCCGCGACTCGTGGTAATCCACCGGTAATGTCACGAGTCTTGGAGGATTCTTGCGGCAATCGCGCTATCACGTCTCCGACTTCGACTAGGCTACCTTCTTCCACATTGATAATCGCTCGCGGCGGCAAAAAATAACTCGCGGGATTTTCTGTGCCGGGCATATATAAGTCATTTCCAGTGGTTTTGTCCACCAATCTCACCACCGGACGAAATTCTTTGGCATGGAGAGGACGTTGTTTGGGATTAGTGACGACAATACTGCTCAATCCGGTTTGTGCATCCAATTCTTTGGTGACTGTGACGCCTTCGACTACATCGACTAAATTCACTTGTCCGGCGACTTCTGTAATCACGGGAATTGTATGCGGATCCCAATATGCTACCCGTTGTCCCGATTCTATACTTTCATTGTCATTAACGCTTAATATGGCACCATAAGGAACTTTATAGCGTTCACGTATTAGTCCAAATTCGTCTAAAACCTTTATTTCTCCGGAGCGAGAAATGGTGACTGATTTAATGTCATCACCTTGCTGTGGTAGCAATTTTAGATTTTCAAATTTAACGGTACCCTTGGATTTGACTTCAATCTCACTGACAGCGGCTGCTCGTGATGCGGCTCCGCCAACATGAAATGTCCGCATAGTCAATTGTGTCCCTGGTTCACCAATTGATTGTGCTGCGACGACGCCCACGGCTTCTCCAATATTTACTAGATGTCCACGCCCTAAGTCTCGCCCATAGCATTTGGCACAAATACCAAAACGAGCTTTGCATGTAATAGCCGAGCGCACTGTTACTCGATCAACCCCTTCTTGTTCTAATCGATCAACCCAATTTTCATCCAATAATGTCCCCGCATTAACCACGGGCACCTCGATGTTGGCTTTAAAGACATCCACTGCTACGACACGCCCCAATATCCGATCTCGCAAGGGCTCCACTACATCGCCGCCTTCAATTAACGGTGTCATTTCTAAACCTTGATGAGTACCACAATCTAATTCGTGAATGACCATATCTTGCGCGACATCCACTAGGCGGCGCGTCAAGTAACCTGAGTTAGCTGTCTTCAAAGCGGTATCAGCCAAGCCCTTTCGCGCTCCATGCGTCGAAATAAAGTATTGTAAAACGTCTAAGCCTTCACGGAAATTGGCAGTAATGGGTGTCTCAATAATGGAGCCATCGGGCTTTGCCATTAATCCTCGCATTCCGGCTAATTGACGAATTTGCGCTGCGGAACCACGCGCACCGGAGTCTGCCATCATGTAAATGGAGTTAAACGATGCTTGCTTTACTTCTTTACCCTGACTATCGGTGACGGTTTCAATCCCTAGTTGCTTCATCATGGCGGAGGCTAGATAGTCGTTGGTACGTGACCAAGTATCAATAATCTTGTTGTAGCGCTCCTTTTGGCTAATCAAACCTGAACTATATTGTTCTTCAATCTCTTTCACTTCTGATTCAGCTTGACCAATAATCTTTGGCTTGTCATCAGGCACTACCATGTCTTCAACACCAATCGAAATTCCTGCTCGTGTGGCAAAAGAAAAGCCGGTGTACATCAGTCTATCGACAAAAACTACGGTGGTTTTAAGTCCTAGTCGACGATAACAATCATTAATCAGTTGAGAAATTGCCTTTTTAGTCATGTTTCGATTAATCAAGTCAAAAGGCAAGCCGGGTGGCAATATGTCATAAAGCAAAGTCCGCCCAACCGTGGTTTCTACAGTCACTTGCACGGCATTCTCAGAAGGTTTGATAACTTGATCACTACTATCTGATAATAGTCGCACCCTCACCTTAGCATTTAAATTAGCTACCCGAGTCTCATAAGCACGATGCACTTCCTCAAAATTCGCAAACTTCATGCCTTCTCCACGCGCACCAATGCGTTCTCGGGTCATAAAATAAAGCCCTAATACGACATCTTGAGATGGTACGATAATGGGTTCTCCATTCGCCGGCGATAAGATGTTATTACTAGACATCATCAATGTCCGCGCCTCTAGTTGTGCTTCAATTGATAATGGTACATGGACGGCCATTTGATCTCCGTCAAAATCAGCATTAAAGGCGGTACACACCAACGGGTGCAATTGAATGGCTTTTCCTTCAATCAAAGTAGGCTCAAATGCTTGAATCCCTAGTCGATGCAAGGTGGGCGCACGGTTCAACATGACGGGATGCTCTCGAATGACTTCTTCTAATATATCCCAAACCGTTCCTCTTTCTGTCTCAACAATCTTCTTGGCTGCCTTAATGGTGGTGACAATGCCTTTGGCTTCTAACTTTCCAAACACAAATGGTTTAAAAAGCTCCAAGGCCATTTTTTTGGGCAAACCACATTGATGTAGGCGCAAAGTTGGGCCCACGACAATAACTGATCGCCCAGAATAATCTACCCGTTTACCCAATAAATTTTGGCGAAAACGACCTTGCTTGCCTTTAATCATATCCGCTAAAGATTTTAGTGGGAGCTTGTTAGAACCCGTCAAAGCGCGTCCCCGTCGCCCATTATCCAGTAATGCGTCAACGGATTCTTGTAACATGCGCTTTTCGTTACGCACAATAATGTCTGGCGCGTTTAAGTCCAATAGGCGTTTAAGTCGATTATTACGATTAATCACTCGCCGATAGAGATCATTCAAGTCAGAAGTGGCAAAGCGGCCTCCATCTAAGGGTACTAAGGGCCGTAGTTCCGGTGGCAAAACTGGCAAAATTTTTAAGATCATCCATTCTGGACGATTACCGGAGTATAAGAAAGATTCTATTAATTTCAGACGTTTAGTCAATTTTTTAATCTTGGCTTCGGAATGACTCGCCTGAATTTCTTCACGGAGACGACTGACTTCAAAGGGCAATTCGAGCTTTCGCAGTAATTCAAGGACTGCTTCGGCTCCCATCCGCACGTCAAATTCATCTCCATATTCGTCGAGCGATTCTAAATAAGCTTCTTCGCTTAAGAGTTGTCCTCGCTCTAAATTGGTCATTCCGGGCTCAATCACTACATAAGCTTCAAAGTAGAGAATACGTTCAATGTCCCGCAAAGTCATGTCAAGAATGATGCCCATTCGAGATGGCAATGATTTAAGATACCAAATGTGGGCGACTGGCGTTGCTAAGTCGATATGGGCCATACGCTCACGACGCACTTTAGCGAGTGTGACTTCAACGCCGCATTTTTCACATACGGTTCCACGATGCTTGAGCCGTTTGTATTTTCCACATAAGCATTCATAGTCCCGATTAGGGCCAAAGATTTTGGCACAAAAGAGGCCATCGCGTTCTGGTTTGAAGGTGCGATAGTTAATCGTTTCGGGCTTTTTGACTTCGCCATAAGACCAAGATCGAACTTTCTCAGGAGAAGCTAAGCTTATACAAATCTTGTCAAAATCTTCTATCTGTCCTTGGTTATTTAGTAGCTTTAGTAAGTCTGGTTTCATGTTGGTTTTATCGTATGGATTGACAGGGATTTAAGGATTAGAGCGTTGATTCTAAAAACAACTACAGGGATTGTTTATAATAAAGGATAAGATCATGGTATGCGCTGTTGGTTTTATCCTTTATTATAAGCAATCCTTGTAGTTATGGTTTCTAAAAACAACTACAGGGATTATTTGGTATGCGCTGTTGGTTTTATCCTTTATTATAAGCAATCCTTGTAGTTATGGTTTGGTAAAGAGATTTCTCCTCGCGTTCGTCGAAATGACAGTAGATTTAAACCTGCTCCAATTCAATATCAATACCCAAAGAACGAATTTCTTTAACCAAAACATTAAACGACTCAGGCATCCCAGCATCCATACGATGATCTCCGTCAACGATATTCTTATACATCTGAGTCCGCCCCACGACATCATCCGACTTAACCGTCAACATTTCTTGCAAAGTGTACGAAGCACCGTAAGCTTCCAAAGCCCACACTTCCATCTCACCAAAACGCTGACCACCAAACTGGGCTTTACCTCCCAACGGTTGTTGTGTCACTAAACTATATGGCCCCGTTGATCGCGCATGCATCTTGTCATCAACTAAATGATTCAATTTCAACATGTACATATAACCGATAGTCACAGGCCGCTCAAAAGGTTCTCCTGTCCGCCCATTATGTAAAGTCGTCTGACCACTTCTTGGCAATCCCGCCAATTCTAACATCGCTTTAATTTCCGATTCACTCGCACCATCAAAAACTTGCGTAGCCATCGGCACTCCACCCCGTAAATTCTTCGCCAATTCCAATATCTCAGAATCACTAAAAGCGGCCAAATCTTCCCGTTTTCCATGCCTGTTATAAACCTGCTCCAAAAAAGCCCGTAACTCTCCTAAACTCTCTTCCTTCTCTTTTTCCAACATTAAGGCAATCCGCTCTCCTAAACCCTTCGCTGCCCAACCTAAATGCGTTTCCAACACCTGACCAATATTCATCCGCGACGGCACACCCAAAGGATTCAATACAATATCCACTGGTTGCCCTTGAGCCGTATAAGGCATGTCTTCAACCGGCACGATCATGGATACAACTCCTTTATTTCCATGCCGCCCCGCCATTTTATCCCCAGACTGTATGCGCCGCTTCACTGCCAGATAAACCTTAACCATTTTCAATACACCCGGCGCCAATTCATCACCCTTAACCCGCTTCAGACGCTTCTCTTCATATAAGGTTTCCGCACGTCCTCGCAATTCCTTAATCTGTTCCACAAAAGACTCTAACTGCGCCTGATGTTCTGGTGCCGCCAAATGAATCTCAAACCATTGATAACGCTTCAAATTGGTTAAATATTCTGCGCTTATCTCCATCCCCGATATAAAATCCTCCGGGCCACTTAACGCCACTTGACCAATCAAGATTTTTTCCAAACGCAAAAATAGGTCATTTTCCAAAATACGGCGCTCATCTTCTAAATCCTTTTTAATTTCCCCCAACTCAGCATTTTCAATCTCCAAAGCTCGCGCATCCTTTTCAATTCCATCACGGGTAAATACTTGCACATCAATAACCGTTCCCATGGTTCCACCAGATACCCGCAAAGAACTATCCTTAACATCCGAAGCTTTCTCACCAAAAATAGCCCGCAATAATTTCTCTTCTGGGGTTAATTGCGTTTCTCCCTTGGGCGTTACCTTACCTACTAAAATATCCCCCGGCTTCACTTGCGCCCCAACAGATATAATGCCTGATTTATCCAAATCCCTTAGCGCCGCTTCACCGACATTCGGAATATCTGCCGAAATCTCTTCCGGCCCCATTTTGGTATCTCGCGCCAGACATGTCAGTTCGACAATATGAATCGAAGTAAAACGATCCTCAAGCGCGACGCGCTCCGAAATGAGTATCGAATCTTCAAAGTTATAGCCATTCCAAGGCATAAAGGCGACTAACATATTTTGCCCCAGTGCTAATTCTCCTAAATCAGTCGCTGGCCCGTCCGCTAATACATCACCTTTACGAATCATTTCTCCTTGCTTAACCAACGGCTTTTGATTAACACAAGTATTCTGATTCGATCTCACATATTTAGTCAGATTATAAATATCTACCCCTGAAGAAAAAAGCGTCCCACCTTTCCCAGTCTTCTCGACTTCATCATCATTCACCCGCACCACAATACGCGCTGCATCCACAGAATCTATGACTCCACCGCGATCTGCTACCACCGTCACTCCGGAATCTACCGCCACGGTTCGCTCCATCCCAGTTCCCACTAAGGGCTTTTCAGCCCGCAAAGTCGGCACCGCTTGCCGCTGCATATTGGATCCCATTAAGGCGCGATTAGCGTCATCATGCTCCAAAAAAGGAATCAAGGAGGCTCCCACCGAGACAATTTGTTTCGGCGATACATCCATATAATTCACATTTTCCTTGGATGCCACCGTAAACTCACTTCTGTGTCGCACCGCTACGTGTTCACCACTCAAATAACCTTTATCATCCAAATGCGTATTCGCTTGTGCAATCGTATAATCGCTTTCTTCAATCGCCGACAAATAATCAATTTGTTCAGTCACCCGCCCTTCTTCCACCTGACGATAAGGCGTTTCTAAAAAACCATATTCATTCATCCGGGCATAAACGGCCAAGGAATTAATCAATCCAATATTAGGCCCTTCCGGCGTTTCAATCGGACACACGCGCCCATAATGCGTCGGATGCACGTCACGCACTTCAAAACCTGCCCGTTCTCGCGTCAAGCCTCCCGGGCCCAACGCAGAAATACGGCGCTTATGTGTGATCTCCGATAAGGGGTTATTCTGATCCATAAATTGTGACAATTGACTCGATCCAAAAAATTCCCGAATCGCGGCAGATACGGGCTTGGCATTAATCAATTCCTGCGGCATATAACCTTCCGCCTCAGCTAAATTCAAGCGCTCCTTCACGGCCCGCTCAACTCGCACCAGTCCAATGCGAAATTGATTTTCTGTCATTTCCCCGACGCTGCGAATCCGACGATTACCTAAATGATCAATGTCATCTGTCATTCCTACGCCATTGCGAACGTCGATCAAGGTGCGTAACACATCCAGAATGTCCTCGGTGGACAATACCCCTGTGCCAGTTATCTCGGAGCGACCAATCCGACGATTAAATTTCATGCGCCCCACCACCGATAAGTCATAACGTTCTTCATTGAAAAACAAGTTATGGAATAACATCTCAGCAGCTTCAGCCGTGGGCGGCTCACCCGGGCGCATCATTCGATAAATTTCCACTTGAGCCTCTAAAGGCGAAGTCGTAGAATCCAAACGCAAGGTATCTGAAATAAAAGGCCCACGATCTAGATCATTTATATATAAAACTTCAAAGCCTTCCACCTTATGTTCTAAAAGGAGTTCTAGCGTTTCTTCAGTCAACACTTCATTAGCCTTAACAAGCACCTCTCCCGTGCCGGGGAAAAGCACGTCATGGACTAACACTTTTCCTAACAAAAACGATTCAACATTCCCTTGCACAATCTTTTGCTCAGTAATCGCTTCCTTTTCTAATCTTTTTAAATGCTTAGAAGTGATGCGCCGCCCCGTTTCTACGATAAGGGCTCCTTCATGATCCTTAATGTCAAGAGGCGCGACTTGCCCTGTCAGATGCTCAAAATTCAGTACCAGAAAAAAGTCTGCTCCGATTCGCTTAATACGATGTGTCTCAAAAAAATGTTTCAATATTTGTTCATTTGAAAACCCTAAAGCCCGCAGCAAAACGGTGGCGTACAATTTACGCCGCCTATCAATCCGCACAAATAGGCAATCTTTATGGTCAAATTCCAAATCCAACCAAGAACCGCGATATGGTATCACTCGTGCAGTAAATAACACTTTACCGGATGAATGCGTTTTGCCCTTGTCATGGTCAAAGAACACTCCTGGGGATCGATGCAATTGAGAAACGACGACGCGCTCGGTGCCATTAATGACAAATGTCCCATTTGGTGTCATCAACGGCATTTCGCCTAAATAAACTTCTTGCTCTTTAATATCCTTGACCGTTTGATTTTTAGAGTCTTTATCATACAGCACTAGGCGCATTGTGACTCTAATACTGGCGGCATAATTCATTCCCCGCTGTTGACATTCTTTGACATCAAACTGTGGCTGGCTGAGACGATAACTGACATATTCAAGGGCTGCATTACCGGAAAAACTTTTTATGGGAAAAACTGATCTAAAAGCGGCATGTAAACCAACATTTTTTCGTTGATCGGGTGGAGTGTCTATTTGCAAACAGGTTTTATATGAGTCAAGTTGAATGGCAAGCAAATATGGCACTTCTAAGACGGAGGGATGCTTACCAAAATCTTTACGGAGACGCTTTTTTTCAGTGAAGGAATAATTCATGATTTTCAGCTTGTGCAAAGAAACTTAAATTTTATATTTAAGCTTTATTGAAAGGGAAGTGATATGATTAACTACTAAAGTAAAGAAATCAGATTTTTTGCCGTTGTTTCGGGAAATCCGCTCCGCTCCATTCCCGAAACATCATTTGACTGTTGTTTCGGGAATGGAGCGGATTTCCCGAAACTACAAAACATAAGTACAGGGATTAACGAAATAAAGGGATAAACATAAAACAACTTGACTGTTGTTTCGGGAATGGAGCTACGCGGATTTCCCGAAACAATGTTTAACCTACTTTGAGATTTTATCAAAAAACCAATTTAAGACATTAAAAGTATTTTGTAAATTATCAGTAGCAGATATAGAAATAGGATCAACAGTAAAAACCTTATTTTCTAGTTTTCCAAATTCCCAAATTTTCCCTGTAGTAACAACAGCATAACAGGTGTCAGCACCTAATAAAGAAGAGGCTACCATTTCAGCTAAGGCTTGTGTCCATCCTCCATCAAAATCATCGCGTTTAGCTTCTATAACACAAAGTGAAGGTTTTTCCATGCCTCCATATTTGGTTCGATTGGCTATTAAATAATCAGGTTCACCCACAAGTCCTTTTTTTTCATCTATATTGTAAGGAACATGAGACCATACGTTTAGCCTCTTATAATTTTTTGAGACAATATTTAAAATAGGACTAACAATTCTCTCACAAATAGTCGCTTCATTAATAAAGCTTAGACTATCATTGATATTTTCTGCAATCATTGTGAATAAAGGTTCTAATACTTTAATTTCTTTTTGTTCAACAAAAGTCATTTTATTTGTAACTTCAATATCAAATTTTATTGCTACTTCCTCAACTGTTTTAAAATTACCATAAGCCATACTATTTCACCTATCCTATCCTTTATCTCTCCGCGAGGACAAGAAATCCGATTTTTTAAAAAAATCGGATTTCTCTTGACTGTTGTTTCGGGAATGGAGCGGAGCGGATTTCCCGAAACATCATTTAAGACTAGCCGTATTACTTAATTTCAGCACTACCACCGGCTTCTTCAAGTTCTTTCTTAATATTTTCAGCATCATCCTTAGGAACGGCTTCCTTAACAACCGAAGGCACAGCCATGACCAATTCCTTAGCCTCCTTTAAGCCAAGGCCAGTAATACTACGAATCACCTTAATCACCTGAACTTTCTTCTCACCGAAACCGGTCAAAGTGACTGTAAACTCAGTTTGCACTTCTTCAGGTGCCGCATCCTCTGTACCCGTCTGAGCCGGAGCGGCGGCAACGGCAGCGGCGGCGGACACTCCAAATTTTTCTTCCATCGCCTTAATGAGATCCACCACTTCCATCACCGTCATACTAGCGATGGCTTCTAAAATATCTTCTTTGGCTACAGCCATTCTGACTAACTCCTTTATCTAATTGGATTTGCTATCGCGTACTGCTGCTACTGTGCGAACCAGTTTCGCGTGAGGTTCAGCGAGGGTGCGTACCAGTTGAGTGATAGGTGCTTGCATAACCGACATTAACATACTAATAGCCTCAGAATATGTCGGTAACTTAGCCACCTTTTTAATATCGGAGGCATCCAACAATTGACCACCCAATCCGATATTTTTTACAATTAACTTTTCATGAGTCTTAGCAAACTCACTAATAACACGCGCCGCCGCCCCCGGTTCATTCATAGAAAAAGCCAAAACAACCGGCCCAACCAAGGACGTTTGTAAACATTCAAATTCAGTATCTAAAACGGCCCGCCGCGCTAAAGTATTTCTCACCACTCGAAGATAAACGTCTTCGGCTCGCGCCTTTTGACGTAGCTCGGTAACATCTGCCACACTCATTCCACGATATTCCGCGACAATGGCAGAATGAGCACGACTGGCAACCTCATTCACGCTGGCAACAATAGCTCGCTTATCTTTAATCGACAGCGGCATTCACGCTCTCCTTTTATTAATTAGACGCAAAACCAATAAGGTCTTAGCATCTGCGTAGGATTTATAGATACCTACGGTCTAAGATAACTAGCTATAAACTAGCCTGATCCACCGCAATACCCGGCCCCATCGTCGTCGAAACCGTCACCTTCTGCAAATAAACTCCCTTTGATGTACTCGGCTTCGCTTTCTGCAAAGAAACAATCAAGGCTTGCAAATTCTCGCGCAAGGCTTCGCTTGAAAATGATACATTCCCTAAGCCACAATGAACAATGCCGCCTTTATCAGCACGATAACGCACTTGCCCCTCTTTAGCATTTTTAACCGCTGTCGCTACATCCGGCGTAACGGTGCCGACTTTGGGATTGGGCATCAATCCACGCGGCCCTAGAATTTTGCCTAATCGCCCCACCACGCGCATTGCATCCGGTGAAGCAATCACTACGTCAAATTCTAAAAAACCGCCCTGAACTCGCTCCGCTAGTTCCTCAAGCCCGACAACATCAGCCCCTGCCTCTTCAGCCGCTGCCGCATTTGGGCCCTGAGTAAATACGGCTACTCGTATCTTTTTTCCCGTGCCATGAGGCAATACAGTCGATCCGCGTACCACTTGATCAGACTTACGCGAATCAATACCTAGATTAATACTGACATCCACAGATTCGATAAACTTCACTGGCGGGAAGGACTTTAATAAGTCAAAGGCTTCAACAACTGGGAAATATTTTCCCGGCTGCAACTGCTCTTTGATAGCTTTCATGCGTTTAGATTGCTTTGCCATTTAAAGTCCCTCCACCTCAATACCAATACTCCGCGCACTGCCGGCAATTGTACGCACTGCCGCGTCCATATCGGAAGCCGTCAAATCAGACATTTTCGTCTCCGCAATTTCCTCTAGTTGCCCTCGTGTCACTTTTCCCACCTTATGCGTATGTGGCGTTGGACTGCCTTTCTCAAGGCCAGCAGCTTTTTTCAATAAAATTGATGCCGGAGGCGTTTTAATAATAAAGGTAAAACTGCGATCAGAATAGGCCGTAATAATAACTGGCGTAGGCATTCCCGGCTCAAGTTGTTGTGTTTGAGCATTAAATGCCTTACAGAATTCCATGATATTGAGGCCATGTTGACCCAGTGCTGGGCCAACGGGTGGACTGGGATTAGCCTGTCCGGCTTTGACTTGTAATTTTATATAGGCTTGAACTTTTTTTGCCATGACAAAAACCTTTTTGGGTGCAAACGCTTTTTTTAGAAGCTCCCCGTATTAAGTTAAGGAACGTGCCTCAAAACCAGACCTGGCAGGTTAAAAACAAAACCTGCCAGGTCAAAGTCAAATTTAGGTTGACCAGACCTGGCAAGGTCAAATTCAGGTTGACCTGCCAGGTTTGGTTTTAACCTGGCAGGTCTGGTTTTGATTTATCCCCTACTCTTTCTCAACCTGTCCAAATGCCAATTCGACGGGCGTATGACGACCTAAAATTCGCACAGCCACGCTCAAACGGTTTTTTTCATAATCAATTTCTTCAACCACGCCACTAAAATCAGCGAAGGGCCCTTCAGTCACACGCACCACTTCTCCGACTTCAAATAAAACTTTTGGACGAGGTTTAGATGCACCCTCTTGAATACGCTGTAAAATAACTTCGGCTTCCTTATCGGAAATAGGGGCGGGACGTTCTTGAGTTCCACCAATGAAACATAAGACTTTAGGAACACTTTTGACTAAATGCCAAATTTCATCCCTCAATGGCAAAGGATTCCCTTGCTCATCCAACTGCTTATTATCTACTTCGTTCATATCCATCTGCACGAAGACATAGCCCGGAAACAGCTTTCGTTCACTCTTACGTTTCTGTCCGCCGCGCATTTCAACGATTTCTTCCGTTGGCACCAAAACCTCGCCGAATCCTTTTTTCAGTTCATCACGAGAAAGTGCGATACGTTCATCAAGTGATCGTTTAACGGCTTTTTCGTAATTAGAGTAGGCTTGCACGACATACCAGCGCAAGGCCATAATTTATCCTCCTTGACCTGTGAACATCTTCACTAGCCAAAGTAAAAGGCTGTCCATTGCCCAGATAATTAAGGCAACCAGCACAACCATCACGAGGACAATGCCTGTCATGTGTACGGTTTCTTTGCGAGTAGGCCAAACGACCCGACGGACTTCCAGATGGGTTTCATGCAGAAAATTTTTAGTGGAGCGGCCTTTTTCAGTGGTACTGGCAATCAAGGTGACGACTATGATCACTGCGATTAAACTGACGACGCGCAATAGTTGGGATTGTTCAGCAAACCAGTAAAAACCGATGATACCTGCACTGAGCAACAATATCACTAAGAGCCATTTGATTGTGTCTAGGCTGGATGAAACGGTTGCATCTGTTTTTGTACTCATTATTTAATTGAATTTTACTAAAAATGGCAGGACAGGAGAGACTCGAACTCCCAACCCCGTCGTTTGGAGCGACGTGCTCTGCCAATTGAGCTACTGTCCTATTAATCTATCTATTCTAGATAACAATTTTATTGACAATTTTTGACCTGTCCACGTTGCCGCGGCCATTTCAACAATGTGAATAGGGGAGCTATCAACCCCTGATCCATTCGCCGTCTGCCGGCCCAGGTTACTTTTTTGGATCGAAGATAGTTTTCCCGGTTCTCTAAGCAGCCCCGGGAATCTGATAGTTTCTGTTCATAACATTAATGACTGGTTATTCAATCACCTTTGAGACAACTCCCGCTCCGACGGTTCGCCCACCTTCACGAATAGCAAAGCGTAAGCCTTCTTCCATCGCTATCGGCGCGATCAATTTAACTACCATTTTAACGTTATCACCCGGCATAACCATCTCCACTCCCTCTGGCAGATCACATGCCCCCGTCACATCAGTGGTACGAAAATAGAATTGTGGACGATATCCATTAAAGAATGGCGTATGCCGTCCCCCTTCTTCTTTCGACAAGACGTACACTTCGCACTCAAAATGCGTATGAGGCGTAATCGTTCCGGGCTTAGCCAGTACTTGCCCACGCTCGACATCAGTACGCTTGGTACCACGCAACAATACGCCAATGTTATCGCCTGCAACGCCCTCATCAAGCAATTTACGGAACATTTCTACACCGGTGCAAGTCGTTTTACCAGTGTCACGGATTCCGACGATTTCGATTTCTTCCCCTACCTTGACTTTGCCGCGATCAACTCGTCCGGTTACTACGGTTCCACGTCCAGAGATTGAGAATACATCTTCAATGGGCATGAGGAAGGGTCGCTCTATGTCGCGTTTCGGCTCGGGGATGTACTTATCCATCTCATCGATCAATTTCTTAATCGAAGGAATACCAATATCACTGGTATCTCCCTCCAAAGCTTTCAAAGCCGATCCGATTATTATAGGCGTATCATCACCCGGAAACTCATAACTATCCAACAATTCGCGGACTTCCATCTCCACTAATTCCAACAATTCCTCATCGTCAACCATATCCGCCTTATTCATGTATACTACGATATAAGGCACACCAACTTGACGGGCTAACAATATATGCTCACGAGTTTGAGGCATTGGCCCATCAGCGGCGGACACGACTAATACGGCGCCATCCATCTGAGCGGCACCCGTAATCATGTTTTTAATATAGTCAGCATGTCCCGGGCAATCGACATGGGCATAGTGACGATTATCTGATTGATACTCTACGTGAGCAGTTGCGATAGTGATTCCACGGGCTTTTTCTTCTGGGGCATTATCAATCTGGTCATAAGCTTTAAACTCACCACCATGCTTTTCTGCCATACATTTAGTCATGGCAGCCGTCAAAGTCGTCTTACCGTGATCGACGTGACCTATTGTGCCAACATTGATATGCGGTTTGCTGCGATCAAATTTTTCCTTGGACATTTTTTATGCCTTTATAAACTAAACTTTAGTTTTAAATAATTTATTATTATGGAGCCGCAAGCGAGAATCGGACTCGCGCCCTTCTCCTTACCAAGGAGACGCTCTACCACTGAGCTACTGCGGCATCATTGGAGCGGGCGAAGGGACTCGAACCCTCGACAGTTGGCTTGGAAGGCCAATACTCTACCAACTGAGTTACACCCGCATTTTTGGTGGAGGGAGGAGGATTTGAACCTCCGTAGGCGCAAGCCAACAGATTTACAGTCTGCCCCCTTTAACCACTCGGGCATCCCTCCTAATTTCTTATATTAATATTAGCTAGCGCGATTTGGTGGAGACGCGCTGCGATATCTACAGTACCTTTATTTATTTTATTAAAATAATTTTAATTTTTATGTTGTGGTGGAGGGGGGAGGATTTGAACCTCCGTAGGCGCAAGCCAACAGATTTACAGTCTGCCCCCTTTAACCACTCGGGCACCCCTCCAAAAAGAGCGGTGCATTATGAACATCTTTAATCCGGTTGTCAACCCCCAAATGCAATTTTTTTTTGGGGATTTTTTTTTTGATCCCCTCATAAGAGGACGTTTGGACAGACATAAGGTTTTATATATATATATATTAATTTTTTTTTATTGATTTTTTTAATCAAAATAGACTTGTGCCATGATCCAATTTGCGGCAGAATAGCTGCCTAACGCGATGTGCAACTTTCACGACAGACTTGCGGGGTTGCCGCAGGTCTTATCTTACATTGAATGACTGATGATACATCACTTTTAGAATTTGTCAAGTTGATTGTCAGACTCTCCTGCAAGCGCGGCATATTGTAGCACATAAAATCCCAGAATCTACATTGCAGTGGGCCGCCAACTCTTACTTTAAAACGCCAAAACTACCAAAAAATCAGTAGAATCAGTTATGTTTAAGGGGCAAGCTCCCCACGTCACAAATAATTCTTATGACTTTA
>JBDLJY010000078.1:0-23369 GCA_039714115.1 Pseudomonadota bacterium
TCGTTTTTTTAATAAGCAACCTCAAGCTGAGGCAAGAGGATAATGGGTTGATCGTTCCCAGGTTCGGATTTATTTACATTAGCAATAATGTCAATATTTAACAACCAAATTGCGATCTAAGTAATTAACTATAAATTATGGAACCCTTTTTTATTATAGGTGCCCAAAGATCAGGCACTACTTTAGTCCGTCTTATCTTAAATAACCACTCAAAAATTGCTATTCCTGAGGAGGGCACTTTTTGGATGCCTTTATTTAGGGCCATGCGTGGTCGTTTCAATCAGCCCATCGACCCAAGATTATTAAAGGTATATATTAATTACATCAAAGTCAATGATCAGTTTAAGACTTGGAAAATGGATGCGGAAAATGTTTTTGATACTCTCATTCAAAAGGGTGTAATTACACTCCCACAACTTATGTCACAACTTTATCAGACATTTGCAAGCTGTGACGGTAAACCATTCTGGGGTGATAAAACGCCTAGTTTTTTTCGCATGGTTTCCGAGCTTCATCACATGTTCCCAAAGGCCAAATTTATTCATGTGATACGGGATGGCAGGGACGTTTACCTTAGCATGAAGAAGATAGAAAAAGGTAGAGAAAATGTTGCGGTAGCTGCGCTTGAATGGTCATACAAAATTAATAAAGCCCGTCACCAGTTAAACACTTTACCATCTGGAATATTCCATGAGCTTAAATACGAATCGCTGGTTTTATCTCCGCAACATGAAATAAAAACCATCTGTGAATTTCTGAATATTGAGTATGAACCGGCAATGCTTGATTTTTGGCAGTCAAGTGATAAATATATTGGAACACATCATTCTGCCCTTATTTTTCAACCGATTTCGCACGATTCAAGGGAAAAGTGGCGGCATCAATTGAGTAAAAAAGATAATGAAATATTTGAACTGGTTGCATATAAAACGCTGCATGAATTAGAATACCCGCTTATTAGTGGTAAAGCCAATTCCCTACGGTGGATTAAAGCGGCATTAAAGTTGGTGTTTGGATTACCCAGGAGGGCTTTTCAGATTGTATATACTATGCTAGTTTTGCAATTAGCCGCCCGCTTTGGTAAACAGACAAGAGCGGCCGGAGGAAAAAACTCGCATGAAAATCTTTGTAGTCGGCACCCGAGGTATCCCTGATATTCCCGGTGGTATAGAAAAACATTGTGAACAATTGTATCCGCTTGTTGTTGCAAAAGGCCACGAAGTTTTCCTTTGCAGAAGAGCACATTACATTAAATTAAAAGGCCATGAATGGAAGGGAGTTAAACTATTAGATTGTTTTACGTTTTCCCAATCAAAACATTTTGAAGCTATTATTCATACTTTTATTGGTATTATCAAAGCACGTTTTCACTCACCGGATATCGTGCATATTCATGGTATAGGGCCATCATTGCTGGTGCCTTTTGCCCGGTTGTTAGGATTGCGAGTTGTGATGACTCACCATGGCTCTGATTATGAGCGTCAAAAATGGGGAAATATGGCAAAATTTATATTGCGTATGGGAGAAAGATTGGGATGTCAATATGCTATTGAAATTATTGCTATTTCCCACAAAATGGCTTATCTCATTCACAACCAATATGGCAGGAAAAGCTATGTCATCCCTAATGGTGTACGATTGCCACCACTTTCTACTAGAACAGATTTTTTGGATAACCTTAAAATAGAACCAAAAGGTTATATACTGGCAGTAGCCCGATTTGTTCCAGAAAAGGGGCTACACGATTTAATTGAGGCGTTTAGTTCACTGGATACTCCCTATAAACTGGTGATAGCTGGTGATGCTGATCACGAAGATGAATATAGTAATAATTTAAAGTTGAAAGCAAAGGAGAATGAACGTATTGTTCTAACCGGTTATATTACCGGTGAACGTTTACATCAATTCTATACCTATGCCCGGTTATTTGTGCTTGCCTCACATCATGAAGGTTTACCCATTGTATTACTTGAGGCACTCAGCTATGGGCTACCGGTTCTAGTTTCGGATATTCAGGCAAACAAAGAGATTGGTCTTTCTACTGAAAACTATTTTAAATGTGGTGATGTTGCAGAACTAGGTAGGCAACTTAACCTACATTTACAAAAGGAAATAATAGAAGAAGAGAAAATAACTATTCGTCATCAGATAAAAAATCAATACAACTGGGACCAAATTGTTGAGCAAACCATTAGAGTATATACAAAAACTATGGGTTCCGATCTGATTTGATATTCAGGAGTTAAGTAAGGTGATAACAATGCGTGACGAAATTCAAATGCCTACCGATATTTCGGTCATTACGACTTATCGTTGTCAAATGCGCTGCAAAATGTGCGACATTTGGCAAAATCCAACTAGAAAAGAGAAAGAAATTACGCCAAAAGATTTAGAAAAATTACCAAGCTTTAAATTTGTTAATATTACCGGAGGAGAACCCTTTGTTCGTAAAGATCTTGAAGATATAATTGAAGTGATGTTCAAAAAGTCGAAACGAGTTGTCATATCTACTTCAGGCTGGCATACTGATAGAATTATTAAACTTGCCGAAAAGTTTCCAAATATTGGCATTAGAGTCAGTATAGAGGGCTTGCCCATCAAGAATGATGAACTAAGGGGGCGACAGGGTGGATTTGACAGGGGCTTGAGAACACTGCTCACTTTAAAAGAAATGGGAGTAAAAGATATTGGTTTTGGCCAAACTATCTCGAATAACAATTCATACGATATTGTGCCTTTATATGAATTATCAAAAAGTTTAGGTATGGAATTTGCCACGGCGGCTTTTCATAATTCTTTTTATTTTCATAAAGATGATAATATTATTACCAATAAAAATGCAGTGATTAAAAATATCAATGAATTGATTAAAAGGTTATTAAAAGAAAATAAGCCTAAAAGTTGGTACCGTGCCTTTTTTAATCTAGGCTTAATCAATTACATTCAAGGTAATCCCAGAATGCTCCCTTGTGAAGCTGGAACAGTTAATTGTTTTATAGAGCCTAATGGTGACATTTATCCTTGCAATGGACTTGAAGAACGTTACTGGAAAGAAAGCATGGGAAATTTACATGATTTTGAACGGTTTAAAGATTTATGGTTTAGTACACAAGCCCAAAAAGTTAGAAATAAAGTCAGGAAATGCCCTAAAAATTGTTGGATGGTAGGTACGGCAGCGCCGGTGATGAAAAAGTATATAAAATATCCGACTAAATGGGTTATTAAGAATAAACTGAATAGCCTGATAGGGCAGCCTATTTGCACGGATGTATTTCCCAAATATGATGTAGGGCAAGATCCGACTCAAGGTGATTTGAGAGATACATTATGAAACCTACTTTTATCGGTATTGGAGCGCAAAAATGTGCTTCAACGTGGATATATTCAGTCATGAAGGATCATACTGAGGTAGTCGTCAGCAAGAAAAAGGGTATTGCCGTGGACACGTTGGAATTAACATAATTGGAGGGAAATGAGTTTGCACATTGTATCATCAGCCAATGCACGCCAGAACCGTTCAATACTGGCTGATATGATTTATTTTTTCATGCTTCCTAGAAATCATATTTTTATAATGGTTATAGGTGGATTGCTGGTGAGTGGTCTTTTGAAACTCTATCTGCCTGCGTTGGTTAAAGTTAGCTGGCTAGTAAACCTCAGCGGTTTTTACCTTTTTGGTTTTTCTATAATACTTTTTATTCATAGAGGCGGCCGCTTTCTGCCCCCAGTGTTGATTTGGGCTTTAATTTTATTAGCTTATGGAATAGTGACTTCTTTGGTAAACGGCATTGGACTTGTAGAACTTCTAGCTACTATGAAACGGTATTTCAGTGGTTGGGGACTCTTTTTGGTGATGTATGTGATTTATTTCAGTTCCCCAGATATCGAAAGGATTAAGAAATTCCTCTATCTGCTGATATTTTTTCAACTGTTTTTCTGTTTACATCAATACTTTGTCCTCGTGCCTTTGAGAGAAACTTTTGAGCTTACTAGTGAAAGGAATATAACCCCTGTAGATGTCATCACTGGTACTTTTGGTGCCCATATGTATGGGGCAGGTGCTAATGGTACATTAGCTTTATTCTTAATCATAGCTCTCTCTATGTTATTATCCTTAAAAAACACACAGATTAGCCCAATAAAATATATATCTATTTTAGTTATTATACTCATACCTTTATTTTTAGGTGAAACTAAAATTGTGGTTATATACCTTATAGTTGTGTTATTTATAGTATATGGAAAAAACTTCATACAAAATCCATTCAAATTTATTGTTAACATAATACTTATATTTTCACTTATAGGAGCTTTATCCTATATATATATTGTTAAATATAAACACGAACATACTACGGCAGCAGGAAAAATTGACAACATTGTTGCTAAAAACTTTGGTGATATTGGTCGTGCTGGAAAGGAACTCAATCGTACTACAACTTTAACCTTTTGGGTCAGTGAGCAACGTTACTTCAGTTGGTTAAATACCTTACTAGGGCATGGTTTAGGAGCGACTTTTAGCGGAAAAAAAGGTGACGAATTTAGTGCTTCAGTAGCAGGTTCTCTATCACGACGTTATCCAAATTATGGGATTAACTACACAACTATTTCCATCATGTTATGGGAATTGGGTATTGTTGGTATTTTATTATTCGTATGCTTGTTTAGTAGTGTATGGATGTTAGTAAAAAGAATAGAGTACACCGCACCAGAAAGTATTTTATATCAAATAAATGGTTTAAAAGTAGCTACAATTGTTTTTATTATTGATATACTTGCCAAACCGACTTTCACTCATTCTATAAGTCATCAAGTTCTTTTTGCCGTTTTTATGAGTTACCTCATTATTTTGAGATATAGAAGCAATGATTTATAGCAAACATCGTTTTGAAAAAGCATTATACCATTTTTTGATTGGTAAAACGGTGCAATCAGCAGCTACCTTCATCTTACTATTGTTGCTTGTGCGAGTACTCAATTTCGAAGCGTATGGGATCTACGTAACCATTTATGGTATGGTAGAGTTTTTATTTATTGCATCTTCTTTTGGTTTAATGCGAGCCCCTCTCCGATTTATTCCAGAGATCATTACGAATGGTAAAAAACCGGATTTTCAAAGATTCATAATACTTTTATTTTCACTCAGAGTGTTTAGCTTAGTG
The DNA here is from genome assembly GCA_039714115.1 of Pseudomonadota bacterium. Classification (GTDB taxonomy): domain Bacteria; phylum Pseudomonadota; class Gammaproteobacteria; order Beggiatoales; family Beggiatoaceae; genus Thiomargarita. Next base: position 5,163 of record JBDLJY010000078.1, read on the forward strand.
ATTATAGGTACATTATTGTTTTTTAATGTTTCCTCACTCGCTTTATGGCTCAATATTAGTCATAATTACCATAACGCTTTGTACTTAGGGATTTTATTAATTTGTTTTGTGTTGGTGTTTCGATTTAGTGCTACAATTTTAGAAGCACAAATGGAACAAAAGGAGGCACAACTGTTGAGAGCTTTGGGGCCATTACTTCGTCTTGGACTCATTATTATTGCCCTTTTTTATTATTCCACTGGAGAGTTGACCCTAACAGAGGTGTTGCTGATTGATGTTTTTGTTTTTTTCATTCTGGTTTTGTTAACTAGCTATCGTTGTTATATCTGGACCAAAAACCGAGAATTGGGAGAACAGCAATCTTTTCAATTTGGCCAAGTTTGGTTATTTATGAGAGACATAACCGGAGTCAATTTACTACGTTCATTGGGTTCCATGGGAGGAGTAACTTTGATTATTGCTTCTACTCTAGGAGTGAAGGAAGCCGGACTGTTTGTTTTTATTCAGCAATTAGTTAATAAGTCTTTACGTAAAAAAATGCCTTCAGTGATGTTTCGCAATTTAATTATGCCAATGTTGGTTTCTAGGTACAAAAAAACCGGTAATTCCGAAAAAGTACAGCGTGTAGCAAATTTACTTATGCTCCTTAATTTAATCCCGGTGGGTATAGGAATAACACTTGCTGTTAGTCAGGGTGATAAACTGATCGAACTTTTAAGTGGCGGAAAATATCTTGATGCGGGGTGGTTTTTGATGTTATTTATTATAATATTGGGTGCCAAAAGCCAAGGTTCCGTTCTTGAAATGTTAATGATGATATTTGACAAGACTAAATGGTTGTTCTACACTTCTATTATCATGTCAATTACTGGCCCAGTGGTTTATCTTACGTCTCAATTTGGTTTGCTAAGTGTTATTATTACATTGTTATTTATGGTGTATTTACAAAATATACTAAGGTTTGTCATTTTACGTCAGCATCTCCCTCATCTGGGTGTTGCATATACCATCTTGATTAGACTGGCAATAGCAATATTTATATCAGCGGCAAGCTGTCTGTTTATTAACAACATCTATATTGCATGTGTCATTGGTCTCATGACTTACTTGGTTATGTTAGTGGTAATAAAGCCAATTTCTCAAACGGAATTTTATTTATTTAAAAACCTGGGGATTGGAAGAGGCCTAAAAATATTTCAACTAATTACTCAGAAATGAAATAATTATTTTCGAATTGTCGATTCAGACTTCCTAATACCACGGTGTTAGAGCCTAAATTTCAGAACTTTTGGCAGTGTGTTTGGGCTAAGTTTAGAATCTATATAATTGAAAGATAGGAGACGAAATAGAAGATGAAAACTGTTACATTACATTTTTGCAACACTGCTTGTCGCACATAAAGCGGTGTGCAAAGCGAGATTGAAAAGTATATTAAAAACAATTTAATATTTAGGAGGAACATCTGAAAAAGATTTGTATTTTATCATTGATGTCAGTGTTAATTTTATCGTTCAGAAATTCCTATTGTGAAATAGAATTTGAAGAACAAAAACTCTTGGCAAGTGATGGAGCTTCAGATGATAAGTTTGGCTATTCAGTTTCTCTTTATGGCGATCGTGCATTGATTGGTGCGCGTTTTGACGATGACAATGGAGATGATTCAGGTTCGGCATATATTTTTGAATTGATTGGCGGGCAATGGATTGAAGAGCAAAAGCTGTTGGCAAGTGATGGTGCCGCAGGTGATAATTTTGGAGAGTCAGCTTTTCTTTATGGCGGTCGTGCATTGATTGGTGCGTATCATGACGATGACAATGGAACTGATTCGGGTTCGGTATATATTTTTGAATTGATTGGCGGGCAATGGGTTCAGCAACAAAAGCTCTTGGCAAGTGATGGGGCTGGAGGTGATTATTTTGGCCATTTCGTTTCTCCTTATGGCGATCGTGCATTGATTGGTGCGCCTCGGGACGATGACAATGGAGATAAATCTGGCTCGGCATATATTTTTGAATTGATTGGCGGGCAATGGGTTGAAGAGCAAAAGCTCTTGGCAAGTGATGGGGCTGCTGGTGATTATTTTGGTAGGAGAGTTTCTCTTTATGGTGATCGTGCTTTGATTGGTGCGCGTGGCGACGATGACAATGGAACTGATTCGGGTTCGGCATATATTTTTGAATTGATTGGCGGGCAATGGGTTGAAGAGCAAAAGCTCTTGGCAAGTGATGGGGCTGCTGGTGATTATTTTGGCCGATCAGTTTCTCTTTATGGTGATCGTGCTTTGATTGGTGCGCGTTTTGACGATGACAATGGAGATGATTCGGGTTCAGCATATATTTTTGAATGGATTGGCGGGCAATGGGTTGAAAAGCAAAAGCTCTTGGCAAGTGATGGGGCATCAGGTGATTGGTTTGGCCATTCAGTTTCTCTTTATGGTGACCGTGCATTGATTGATGCGCGTTTTGACGATGATAATGGAGATGATTCAGGTTCAGCCTATATTTTTGAATTGATTGGCGGGAAATGGGTTGGAGAGCAAAAGCTGTTGGCAAGTGATGGTGCGGCAGGTGATAATTTTGGCCGATCAGTTTCTCTTTATGGTGATCGTGCATTGATTGGTGCGCGTTATGACGATGACAATGGAGATAATTCTGGTTCGGCCTACGTCTTCGTTGATAACAATGAGACTATTTCAACAACGATCGAGGCCCCCACGGGCAGCGGTAAGCTCATCATCATGGCGAAACCCGGTAAGGGCTGGGAGTTCAAGGAATGGGCCGGTGATTGCAAGGGCAATAAGAAAAAACTGGCAAAAACGGTCGTGAAGATGAATAAAAACCAACATTGCGCCGCCGTGTTTGAACCGAAACCGTAAATAGGGTAGGGGACAGTCCACGTTTTTCGTTGCCCACCATTTCAATACAACAATGGGCTGCACGAAGTATTTTGAGCCGCCTGCAATTAGTCAGGTAGGGTGGGCAAACGTCTTTTTGTTTGCCCACCATTTGTGGACTACAACGAAAAATATCGGTCATTAGTTTTGGTGGGCAACAAAAACACGTTACCCACCCTACCTAGCTGAATTTAGAATGTCTATAATTGAAAGATTGGAGACGAAATAGAAGATGAAAACGTTACTGTTACATTACATTTTTCTAAAAGCTGTTGTGTTAGGCTGTTTGTTGACAAGCCCTTTTATTTACGCAAATTGTGATGAGCCGATTATTCCGGACGGTTTCAATGAGGAGAACAATTCGGACGTTCCTGCCAACAGCGCGGTACTAGATGACCCACCGTTATTTAAATGGTCGTGTCTAGGGAGCAATCAGTCTGACTTGCCAGCAAAATTGGATATGATCCACTTCATCCAAGTCTCCAAATCGGCCGGAATAAGCCGAAAAACAAATAAGGCTTGGGCCAATCCAATCTGGGGCGATATCAATAATGATGATTTTCTCGATCTGATTGTACCGGCACATGGACATACACCTGGTATTTACCTAAATCAAGGAAATGGTACTTTTGTTAGCCAAGAGGCAACCAAAACGTTTTTTCCAGAGTTTCCTGAGGAACATCATGATCGGCACGGTTTTAGTTTCACTGACTTTGACAATGACGGCAATTTGGATCTGTACATTACGGTTGGTGCGAAAAGAGGACAACCGGGCTTTACTAAAAAAGATTTACTTTACTGGGGAAACGGAGATGGCACATTTATCAATGTAAGTACTGAAGTTGGAGTATAAAATCCCACTGGAAGAGGGCGCTGCGGTTGTTGGTTCGATTACGACAATGATGGTAATCTTGATCTTCTGGTCAAGAATAGACTAACTGAAAACCACCTGTTTCTAAACAATGGTAGCTATTTTACCGACATCGCAACAATGGTGGGGTTGGCTAACGTATTGGGGATAACTTGTTCCATTGTGGATTACAATAATGACGGCAAGTGGGACATATTTCTTACTGGATTTACCGGTACGCTACTGCGCCATGAAGAAAACGGCACGTTTACTGTTAAAAGTTACTCAACCATAAGTTTGATAGTAGTGTGCAGCTTTACAAGTAGCTCTACCCAAAAAAAAATCACATAGGGAATAAAAAATAGCAATGAAAAAATCATCAGATAAGCGAACCCCACTTTTTATTGTGGGAATGAATGGTTCCGGGACAACCATGCTGGCAGATTGTTTATCTCGTCATCCAGAATGTTTTGTGTTTCTCCGAGAAACTAGAGTCATTCCTTTTTTTTATGAGAACAAAGACAAGTATGGCGATTTGAAGAACCCTGCTAATGCAAATCGTTTATTGGCTGATATGGCTCGCTCATTTGCTTTTTGGCGTGAAGATAGTAATGCTTATAGACATTTGACAGTAAATAGTCAAAAACATGATTTTTCCTCGTTAGTTGAGTATTTATATTGCTATTATAGCAGAGGAAAAAACTATCGTTATTGGATAGATAAAACACCGATGTATGCTATGCATATTGATTTGTTAGCAAATGCTTTTCCAACTGCCAAGTTTATTCATATTTATCGTGATGGTAGAGATTGTGCTCAGTCATTGCATCGACGGTGGTTGCAAAGTCCTGTACGTACCATATATAAATGGAAAAAACTGATAGCAAAAGCAGGTTCTGACGGTGCAACCTTAGAATCAGGGCGTTATATGACAGTATGTTATGAAGCGTTGACCAAAAATCCTGAAACTATAATGCATGAGATAATAGATTTTCTTGGAATTGAGTATTCTAATGTTCTTTTAAAATCTGCAATGCCTTATGTTGGTAGCGGAGGTAGAAGAAGAAACAAGACACCATCGGGGCAGATTTTTGATAATTCAAGCAAATGGCGAACTTACTTTACGGAGAAGCAAATTTTTGAATTAGAATCTATCGCTGGGTTCTGGTTTGAAAAAATGGGATATGAGATTTTGTCTGATGCCGACGATAAGGATATAAGTGAAGTTTTATATACATGGTTAGAGGTTTTAGATAAAATAAGAAACATCTACTGTAAGGTTAAATATCATAGAATAGGGAATTTTTTTAATAGAGAGCATTTTTTAAAAAAGGCAGGCTCATCCAGAATTCAATCTAAGGGATTAAAAAAATTTATGGGTTTTTAGTTTGCCACTAATACTTAAGTTAAATTAACCGCTGTGTGAAAATTTAATGTTAGAAAGTAAGTCTATAAAAATAGTACATATAGTAGGTGCAGGCCGTTCTGGTACAACCCTGTTATATAAACTTTTATGTTTGCATCCAGATATAGTCTATCTGAGCAGATATAATATAGTTTTTCCTAGTATTCCTTATTTTTCTCTTATAAACAGAATTTTAAAAAACAATTTAATTCTAAAGAGAAAAAAATGGTTTGAGGATGATGGTAATGCGTATTTTTTAGCTCAGACGTTTCTTGATAGACTTATCCCTATGCCTAGGGAAGGAGAGAATTTTTATAATTTTTGTGGGTTGAAGTTATATGATAATGAATACAGTAAACAAGAGATTGACAACGCACAAAAAAAATTCAGAGAACTCATAAAAAAATATGTTCAAATGGCTGGTGGAAATGTTTTTTTGACTAAACGTACTGCTAATAATTATCGTCTTGACATATTGGCGCGAATGACACCAGAAGCAAAATATATTCATGTCGTGCGGGATGGAAGAGACGTGACCAATTCACTCTTAAATGTTGCATGGTGGTCCACACATACACTTTGGCGGTCCGGAAAAAGGCCCTGTGATTATCCTCAAGACATTGATACTCAAATTGAATTGGCAGCAAGAAATTGGGTAGAAGCGGAAAAACAAGTTTCCAGCCACTTGAAAAATATGTCAGCTCGATGTTCGGATAAAATATACCACCTTCGTTATGAAGAACTGGTGACGAACCCATTGACAGAAATACTCAAAATATATTCATTTATGAATTTGGAAGTACCCCAGGCACTTCCAAAGGTAATCTCTTCGATTCGCATGAAATCAGTTCGTAATAATTGGAAAAATGTTTTTACGAGCGAACAAATAGAAAGAATCGAAAATATTCAGGGTGATCTGCTTAAACGGAATCAATACGATCTCCTGTTCTAAAGTTAAACTGCTTCCCTGTAGTTGGCATGACATAATACGTCTTAACAACCCACAAAAATTAACTTTACTAGGTGAAGAAAATATGTTAAAAATCCTTGCTGCTTACTTGGGCATTCTTATGCAGTTTTTTGTATCAAATAATTTATTGGCTGATAATCTCATGCCCGGTGATCCTAGTTTTGAGACCGGGATGAGCGTTTGGTACGTGCATAGTGGTGCGAAAACCGGCTACTGGGATAATGATTATTACCCGTATCGAGTACAGCACCCTGTATCGGGTCAATTAACATCGGACGAAGCGTTTCATGGTGTTAATTCACTTTTTGTGACTTCTCCACAATACAGTGATACTTTTTTAATTGGTAGTGGAATTAAAATTGAAAAAGGACAATACTGGTTGGGGTTTTCGGTGAAGTGTACCACCAAGGCAAAAAAGATAGTTTTCAGGATGGATGTCGCTGAATCGAGAGATAAAAAAGGCATTAAGTCAGGTGTTGTAAAAAAACGGTGGCGTAGGATTAAGGGGAACAAGTGGCATCGTTTGACATATCAGTTTGAGTTAAAAAAATCGAATAGATACTTTCCTATTTTTGAGTTCCCGCGTGGTTCCCATTGTTGGATTGATGCGCTTTCTCTCTCAGATTCTTTTCAATCGGCACAATCTTTTCAAATGCCCAATAAGGTTTTAGCTTCATGGCAACATGAGCGACAACCACAAACTTGGATGCCCGGATTGTACTTACTTGAAAATGAGGAAAGAACTTTTGAAGTTCCTCTATCGCTTCATTTAGGCCAATTTTCATGGAAATATCGTCAAGTAACGGTAAAAATTTTTGCCGAACATCCTGAAGGTTGGAAAAAAGAAATCAAAGTTTTAAAAAACCTAAACCTAACTAAAGGTTCAATTATACCTATCCGTATCGTATTTCCACTGAACAGTATGGGAATATGGAAAATAACATTAGAAGTGAATGACAGCACAACCGGTAGGTCTCTTGATGTGACAAATACTGAAACCATTGTTGCCGGCATTGTACCTCACCGGGGTAAGCCGGATGTTTTTTTTGGGGTACATCACAAAGTGACATCATTAACAGAAAAAATAGGTTTTGGTTCAATTAGGGACCAGCGTCTATTGAAGTGGCATATCATTAATCCTGAAAAAGAAATATGGCATTGGCCCCATGAACAAGAAATGAACGAAATCAAAGCTTTTGTAGACAGAGGGGGGGCTTATCTAGTCTCACTGCCTGGCGGACATCCAGAAAAAAAGCCAAACGATGAAAAGAGAGGGTATTGGGGGAAGAAGCGTTACGGGGATATTCCGCTTTGGGCAGCAAGTGATAAAAATACCCGTGGTGGACAAGGAGGTAATTTTGCACGGGAAATAAAAAAGGAAGCTTTTCTAAGCTATGTCGATACAATTGCAAAAAAATATGATTTCATTGATTATGAGCTGTTTAATGAAGCCAATCGTTATATGAGTTATTCAGAATATGTCCCCTTATTAAAAACGGCTTATCAGATAATTCATAAAATTAATCCAAACAGCAAGGTGGTTGCCTTTGCAAGTCCTCCTTATCGGGCTTATCTACGAAAAGGTCAGCCCTACTACTGGTTTAATGAAGCATTTGAACTGGGTGCATTAAATTATGCCGATGTGGTATCGTTTCATTGCTATGATCGAACTTTACATAAAAAAGAAGTCCCTGAAACTGGGTATGGGATGGGTCAGGATAAATGGGCCATTGGATTACAAAAATTGGCTGAAAAGCATAAATACAAAGGAGAGTTTTGGTGTACAGAAAAGGGAATACGCAGTCCCACTTGGCTAAGCCAACATCAAGTTGACAGTTATATTAAAAGTCACCGTGCAAGGTCACCACTTACCCAAGCACGTTGGCTAGTTAGATCTCAGATTATATTACGGGCAGCCGGGGTAAAAAGGTTCTTCTTATTTAATAAAGTCTGGTCTAATAATTGGCATGATCGTTATTTACCAAGGGCCGACATAAGTCATACCCTGTTTGAAGTCAACGGGATGCCAAAACCGGCTCTAGTTGCTCAACGGGAATTAATCAGGCGTTTAAGTTTTAAAACGCATGTCGTTGGAGGGGTTAATGATTATTTTCGCTATGAAGTTTTTGGCAATGAAAGTTCTCATGTGATGATTCTATGGCGTTTTGGTCAAAGTGAACCGGAAGAACTCCGAGGTTTGAAGTATAAAGTCCCTTGTCAAAGAGACTTTTCATCTATAAAGGCCACTTCAATGTTCGGTGAGTCTATTGATTTATGCTCAGAAGAACAATTTTTGACCGTTTCTCCTTCACCTATATATATACTGTTTTCAGGTAAAGCGGAGCAAACGAAAATTAAAAGTTTTATCAGTCAAATGATCCAGAGGTAAGCGAAATAATAATATGCTGGACGGGGTTTGCAACCCCGTCCGTAACGTTTTAGAGATGAAACGTTACGGACTTGCAAACCCCGTCCAGCACAGGATGAAACGTTACGGACTTGCAAACCCCGTCCAGCACAGTATCTATGTCTTTTTTGCCGGAGCAGGTTTGCAACCTGCTCCGTAACGTTTTATATTTTTGCCGGAGCAGGTTTGCAACCTGCTCCGTAACGTTTTATATTTAAAACTTAGTAGAGAGAAAGAGAGCAATGAGATTAATGAAACAAACCAAGCGTGGCGAATATTTTATTCGGCATTCTCAACACTTTTTGCCATACTTGACTTTCCGTAAAATTGTAAACCTTATCTTAAACGTCATTGAACTGAAATTTAAGGTTTCCTCACCACGCTCTTTGCCGGTTTATATAAAAATAGAGCCAACCCCCCTATGCCAGCTAAAATGTCCGGGTTGTAAGCAGAGTTCAATGTATTACAAAAAAAAGTTCCGGAATAGTATGCAAATAAGTATAGATGATTTTAAATGAATTGTAGAGCCTATTAGTCACACTTTACTTGGAATTAGTTTAAGTAATCATGGTGAACCTTTGCTTCATAAAAACATTGCGTCATTAATAGAGTATGCTCACTCCAAGCATATTGCCGTGAGCTTTCCAACAAATCTCTCTATGAAGTTGGATGAAACCTCAATAGAGAAACTCGTTAAATCGGGATTGGATACTATTTTTGTGTCTTTAGATGGGGCTTCGGAAGAAACGTACAAAGAATATAGAGTGGGAGGCCATTTTTCACGGGTTCTTCAAAACGTTAAAGCTCTTTCTGAGGCCAAACGAAGGTTTGGGTTAAAGCGGCCTAAAATTATCTGGAAGTTTGTCGTATTCAATCATAATAAACATGAAGTCGATGTGGTACGACAAAAATACAGAGAATTAGGCTTTGATGATTACGAGCTCGCACCAGATAGTCGCACTGACCCTAAAGCTAAAAAAGCCAAAAAAGCTTATAGAGCTAGTTTACTCAAAAAACGAAAAGGGTGTTTTTGGCTGTGGCATACGATGATTATCCAGTGGGATGGTAGAGTATTTCCTTGTTGCAGGAGGGGTGGCCAACTTTTTAATATTGGAAACGTTATTCAGGAAGATAGTAAAAAGATATGGTACTCAGAAGAATATCGGGTATTGCGACAGGGCTTTTCAGAACTGGACAAAATGCATCCGGTTTGTAAGAAATGTATGGGTTATGAGTCCGTCATTTCTACAGAGACAAAAAGCATAACAATTCATGAACTTCAAAAAGAATAATATGCCTTGGTGTCGGACGGGGATATAAAAGAAATCCTATTTTTTCAAAAAATAGGATTTCTAGCTTTAACCCCATAAGAAAAATCTCTATGCTGGACGGGGTTTGCAACCCCGTCCGTGACGTTTCCGCCACATTTTGACTTTTGATATGCAAATTAATGACAAAATCGAAGTAAAATGCTTGGGACAAATAGCTGAAGGAACAATCAAATTAGGCGATCTCACCGTACTAGTTGGTCCGCAAGGAAGCGGTAAAACATTATTTTTACAATGGCTTAAACTCATTGCTGATAGTGATGCCATTATCAATGTTTTAAAAAAATATGGCTTTGACTGGGAAAATGATTTATCTCGTTTTCTGACACTCTATTTTGGTGAAGGAATGAGCCATCTTTGGTTATAAAATTCAGAAATCGCTAGAAATGATAAGCCGTTTCAAATAAAGACAAAAATCGCTCAAAATAACAACCAACCAGAAACGATGTTTTTAATGCCCGCCCAGCGCGTTATCACTTTACGAACTGGCTGGCCACTTCCTTTTAGCGACTATGGCATTGATACTTCTTTTGTCGCTAAAAATTTCAGTGAATCCATGCGGCAACTAATGAATTGGGGACTAACTTCCGATGTCATTTTTCCCTCAACAGACAAATTAAACCAAGAATTAATAAAGTTACTCAATGCAAGTATTTTCAAAAACGCGACTGTCGTTTTGGAAAAAGGGCTTCAAAAAAGAGTCATGTTAGAACTTGAAAATAAAAAACGCTTGCCTTTCATGGTTTGGTCAACTGGGCAACGGGAATTTGTGCCACTATTACTGGGTTTATACTGGCTTTTATCCACAAATATGAAAAAAAACCAAGTAAAATGGGTAGTGATAGAAGAACCAGAAATGGGTTTACACCCCAAAGCCATCTCTGCGGTTTTATTGTTTCTAATACAATTGCTACATCAAGGTTACAAACTCATTATTTCCACACACTCCGCTCACGTTCTGGATGTTGTTTGGGCGATTCAAGAAATAAAACGCAATCAAGCCACACCAGAATTATTTCTGGAAATTTTTGATGCTTGCCTTATGAACGATTTCCAAGAAACCGCTCAGGAAATCGTTAATAATAAACAATTCAAAACCTACTACTTCTCTGATGACAAAGATGGTACTTACATTAAAGATATTTCTGAATTAGAATTAAGCAGCGAAGAAATTTCCTGTTGGGGTGGTTTGACTGAGTTTAGTAGCAAAATAGCACACGTTGTCGCAAAATCAATGCCATTAAGTTAAGACAAACCTGACAGGTGTCAAAAACATGTCAGGTTAATTTTTCCTTGAATTTACAACGACCTGCCAGGTTTTGGATACCTGGCAGGTCTGATTTGGGGGCTTAACTTAATGGCATTGTGTCGCAAAATCCGCACGACAAAACCTCATCAAACAATTGAGCAGCTTGAGATAAGCGAATTTTACTGGCTTGCCGCTGGGGGAGCAAAAACATCTAAACGTGATGGACTGGGTTGCAAACCCAGTCCAGCAAAAACATCTAAACGTGATGGACTGGGTTGCAAACCCAGTCCAGCAAAAAAGTAGGTAGGTGCAATGTACAATTCTACATCAAATGGAAGTTACACTCCTTTTATAAATATCAAGCAGTTTTTCATAATGTAAAACCGGGGAAAATTTTTGTTCTATTTTTGCTCTCCCGTGTTTACCCATTTCTAATCTGCTTTTTTTACCCAGATTGTAAAGTATGTTGATTTTTTCAATCAAATCGGACAGATTTTTCGGTTCAAAACAGAATCCGTCCTCCGGTTCGTCTATGAGTTCCGGTATGCCACCGATACGTGCCCCAAGTACAGGTTTTCCACACGCAAAAGATTCCAAAATAGCCATTGGACAATTTTCATACCATTGGGAAGGAATAACAGTAAATGCTGAATGGGTAATTAACTTGATTAACTCCGAGCCTGATTTAAATCCAGTCAAATACACATTCTTAAGAAACTGAGCTGCCTTTTTTAATTCTTCTTCTTGAGGACCAGTACCTACAATAACAAATTTTACTTGGGGACAATGTTTGGCTGCATTTAGAAGTATCTCTATGCCTTTTTCTTCGGATAACCGACCAAAGTAAAGTATATATCCATCATCTTCATTGCTTAATGGATATTGCTCTACGTTAATAAAATTAGGTAGATAAACAATTTTTTCTGACTCAAAGCAATTTTCTATCATTTTTTGTTTATAAAACTGGCTGACAGCAATATATTTATCTACATTTTGATAGTACCCCAAGAGATAATGTAAATACATTTCAACTGTATTGATAAGGCTTTTAAATCGAGAATTCATTGTACACTTATTAAGTACACAATGATAAAACTTTCGGCCTTGACATTTTTCACATATTCCGCCACGCAAATAGTGTGTATAGACAGGACAAATCGGTTTAAGATCGTGAAGAGTAAAAATTATTGGAATACCGCGCTTTTTAAGCGGCCCCAATACGGAAGGTGAGATTTGGTGCTGAAAAATATGGAAATGAGCCACATCAGGCTGGTAATTTTGAAGTAACCACTCCATTTTACGTCTGGCTTCAAAAGAAAATATTATTTTAGTGCCATTATTAATTTTATTTATCAATCCGGTAGCATTATAATCCACTTCGTTTACAAAATACTTTGAAAACGATGATGAGAGGTTATTTGGGTGTTTCATTGAAAACGGTACTACCGTGTGACCGTATTTTTCGAGTAATTCTTTCTCGCCAAAAAATACTGCCTCACTACCTCCCTTTCTCCAGTAGAATTTGTTAATTGATAGTATATTCATTATTTATCTCATTAAAAATAAGGGGTTCTTATGAAACGTTCTGATATTATACCAGACTTTTTAGGAATAGGTGCAAACCGATCTGGCAGTACTTGGCTCTGGAAAAACCTAAAAGAGCACCCTGATATATGGATGCCTCCTCGAAAAGAAATTCACTATTTTGACCGCTCTCGGATTTACCCATCACCGAGTCATATGGCCTCCAAACATTTTTTTTCCCGTTTATTGGGGAGAGAAGCTCACAATATAGCCTATAGGAAAAAATTTTTACATGACTTAATATCAAATAGTTATCATTATAACTGGAAAGGAATTCGTTGGACTCTGCGTTACTATTTGGGTACATACGATGATGATTGGTATCTATCATTGTTCCGAGATGGAATGGGTAAAGTAAAAGGTGAAATTACACCATCTTATTCCATTCTTGATTATAAGGATGTAGAACAGATCAAATGTTTGATGCCGAATTTGAAGATAATATTTATTATAAGAAATCCAATTGATCGTGCATGGTCTCAAATTCGTTATGCCTCGTCAAGAGGTATTTTTAAAGGAATTTCTTTAGTTGAAATGAATAAATTTGTTGATGAGCCAAACCAAGTTTTGCGTAGTGACTATATTCGTACTATTAATATTTGGCGTACATGCTTTTCTAAAGAACAGATATTTATTGGTTTTTATGATGATATTTCGCGTTCTCCGGAAAATTTATTACGAAATCTTTTTGAATTTATCGGAGTTGATACCGTTAAATTCACTGATAAAATCCATGATAGAATCAATACATCGCCTGATAAAGAAATGCCCGAAAAGCTAAAGTTCTATTTGGCAGAAAAATACTATGAACAAATTAAACAACTTAGCAATATGTTAGGAGGCGATGCAGAGAGTTGGTTAAAACAGGCAGAGAAAATACTGGAAAATAATTATGAGTGAAGTTCGCTATTGTTACATTTGTTCCGCTGCGCGATCAGGCTCTACCTTCTGCGATATGTTATTAGGAGGCCATTCCCAACTTGCGTCATTGGGGGAATTTAGTTTCCTAGGAAAAGATATTGCACTGGATGAATTATGCGGTTGTGGCACACCGGTCAAGGAATGCTCTGAATGGGCAAAGGTAATTGATCGTGTGTATCAGGAAAAATCTCTAGAACTGCGCCAACAACCTTATGCCTTACCACTGTGGGATACAAAGGCGCGACGTAATGTGGATTTCCAACAACAGACACCGCAATATCTATTAATTAGGAAACTACGATCATTATGGATGCGTATGCGTTTTTATATGCCTACGCAAGTAGCAAGACATACCCCTATTCCGGCGAAACTTCGTCAAGGTATCTCTAACACATTATATTTATACGACATTGTGCGAGATGAATGGAATAGCCAAATAGTCGTCGATTCCTCCAAACAGGCTTATCAAGCACTCTCTCTCTATGAAAAATGTGGCTCATCAATGAGGATTATATTACTGACTCGTGATGGTCGTGGTGTATATTTATCTCGTCGTTCCAAAGGAATAAGCCGCCAATTGAGTGTTGGTAAATGGAAGCATTATTATCTTCACGCACTACCTCTATTGCGTAGATACATTCACCCGGATCATATATATATGCTGAAATATGAAGATTTAGCTTCTCAACCAGAAACCACTTTGAGAAGGCTATGTCAATTTTTGGAAATCAATTTTGAAAAACATATGCTTGACTTAGCCGCTGGTTCACGCCACATCGTTAACGGTAATTATAATGCAAAAATGAATCGCAATAGCCGGGGTATTCAACTTGATGAACGATGGAAACTGGATTTAACGGGTGATGAACTTGCTTACTTTATGCGGCATGGTGGAACACTTAATCGGCAATTAGGCTACAACTGATGCTATTATTAAAAAATCCTATTTCTTTAAGAAATAGGATTTTTTTTTTGCGGGCGAAGAAGTCCAAATTTATTTACCATTCCCATGGTATAGAAATGTCATGCCCCACCAATTCCTGCAAATGTGTTTTGCTTTTCGCATAATAGTTTTGCAACCATCTACGTGTCTCTGGAGACATTTTTGAATAACCCTGTTGCCGCCGGAAATTAAGACGCTGATATAACTGTTTTATCGGCTTTTTTAGTTTAGGGCGGTGTCTTATGTACTTTTCTAATGTCTTGTTAGTATATAAAGCAAAACGATGCAACAATTGATATCTCGCATAATTTGTAACATTGACCGCATCAAATTGATAGCTATCATAAAATGTTGGGTCTATACCAAGGTCTTTACAAAGGTGTTGCAAAAAATGACGATTATCTTTCTTAAAATCTTCAAAAAACAAAATTTTAATGTTTTGTTTCCCCAAAACGTCAATATACTGGCTCAGGTAATGAGCATAATTGCCCATACGTAAACCACCCAACAAGTATGTCCCTTCAAAATTGTAGCCTTCATAAACCAATTGACCGGTTTCATTATAACGTTGACAAAATTCTAGATACTTTTCAAATTTAAGTTCTTTTGGCAAAGCACCATTAGCTATACGAAAATGGTAATATGAAGAAATCCTGTTAACCGGATCTCTCAAGATAAAGAGTAGCTTACAATCACCTAGCAAAGTCTTTATTCGTTCAGCAATTTCACGTCCTTTTACTAAGTAACCCGGAGACGCTTCCATTATAATTTGATTATTTGAATTTTGGCAACGTGCAAAATAACGGCTATATGCCATTATGTCTGTTTCACGCTTTCCGCTATATTCACGAATCAAAAATCGTGTTTCCTTAATGGAAGAACCGCATACTTCAGGATGCTCACTAAGGTATTGAAAAATTGCTGAAGTACCAGCCTTTGGAGCACCAGCAATAATCAAATTGGGTAATTTTGCTGTTGACATTATATAAACTTTTTCTGCTTTAACTCATTTTCAAATCAATGACGTTGACGTGTAAAAATTGCCCGTAACCAACGCCGCATTTTTGGTGGGAACAACCACATCCCAAAATATAATGGAAAATAAATCGGTTTGGGTTTACCCTGTTTTACAGCTTTCCATAACAATAGCCAGAATGCCCGCCAATCTCCTGCTTTGGCAGCCGCTGCACCTAGAGGTATCATTAAAAAAGCTGCATAAGCGCATGGTGTCACCATGCCAGTGTCTTTGAGTGCTTGAATCCAATTTAAGGATGGCCGCCAATTGATTATACTGCCTGTCGTTTCTTGCGGTTCCTGATTCCATATTGATAATGGTTCTGGCACAAATTCAATACCCACACCTTCTAAGGCACTCACGCGCAACAACCAATCCCAATCCTGATGTATAGCCCGCTCTTCTTTCATAGGCATTCTTTGCATTAATGCTTTTTTGAAAAATAGCATGGAACTTTGTATGACTCCCTCACCTCTAAACCAGCCTTGACGAGCTAGGAGATATTCGCTTATGTGTTCTGACGGTGCCGGTAATCTTCTTGGCCAGATATAATCACCTTGTGGAGTACGCACGATGTGTAAACAAGCAATAATAGGATAGAGAAATTGCGATTGTTGGGCCGCCTTGAGTTGCCTAGCTAGTTTTTCCGGTAGCCACTCATCATCATCGTCCAAAAGAGCCACCCATTCACCTTGACTCTCAGCAACTCCGGCGTTACGCGCCGCTGCTCCTCTTACCTTGATAGGCAGTTCAATAACCTTTAATCTAGAATCATTGATTGATGCCAATACTTCACGAGTCGTTTTGTCGGGGCCATCAATCACCACAATAACCTCGATCTCTTTCAATGTTTGTGTCAGTGCGCTTTTCACTGCATTAGTAACTAACTGAGGTCGGTTATATGTGGGTATAACCACGCTAACTAGGGGCTTCATTGGAATTTTTCACCTCCATTCTGGTATCTTTTTGCCGATTTTGACAATATTCTAATAAAGCCTGATATTCTTCCTCATAACCAAATACTTCAATATCTCGTTGGTATCTAGCCGCCACGAGTTCTACCAGTTCTGTTGTATAAAATTCACGGTAATCATATTTAGAAGAACGATTAAAATACGGTAAGGGATCTAGTTGATATTTTTTTATTATCGGTTCAAAATCAGCTTCTAGATTTTCAAATCGACCAGTGAAATCTACCAAACACTGATCTTTTTCATCATATATAATCGAATATTGGGACTTGAAATGCTTATTAGCTAAACGATCAGGTATTTTAGTGATTATTTCTACAACTTTCTGAAAATTCATAGAGGGCTTGAAAATACCATTTAGATAATGACATAAATGAAAACTTTTTCCCCTACTAAATTTATCTACGTAAAAGGAAACTAAACGCTCAAAGGGATTTCTAACGAAAGTGAACTTGAAATAGTTCATTTCTTCTTGAGTTAATTTAACCGTCTCTGAGACATTCCGATGGATCGATATCTCGTCTATAACGTTGTTGATTGCGCCTTTATTTGCTACTTTAGCTAGCAACGATTTTTTGATAGATGAACAAGCATTTTTAGGCGTAATTAAATAGGCCACTTTATCAGTTTTAAGCACGACAAAATGACGGCAATCTAAAGGTCGGCTGTTTGTGCAACTGAATACTTTTATTATATTTTTAACTGTTCTTAATAGGGAAGTCCCACTAGCCAAAATGACTAACGGTACTATACTATTGGAATTGAATGCCCTATTTTTCAGCCAAGTTTTAATTTTTTTCTTCATTAAGTTGAAAACCTTTTTTGTGGAGGTCCTAATCTGATCAGGCGTATAATCAATGCCATTAAGTAAGCCTCTTAAGTCCATAAGAATTGTATTGTTGATTAGCTGAGCGTAATCCACCAGACCAAGCCACCTGCTTTAGCAGGTGGTAGTTTGCACATTATATAACATAGGATCACATAATCAAGTACTAATTATTTACTCCAGATAAAGTAAGAGGTTGTCCCTCTAATTTTATGGCGAAATCTTAATTAAAATTTTGGTGTTTTTAAAATCAGTTTCATCCTACAAACAACGTGGCGGGAATTGTATTCAAAAAGGAAATTTAAGTCAAGTGAAATTTCTATAAATAGACATGTTTATAAATGTAGATATTTTTATGGACTATATTCGCGCTAAGGATTGAACAAAACGGTAGTCCTACAAAGGACTTTAGTTTGGGCGTCCAAGTTAAAACTTGGACTCCGACAATCAATAAATTGCCGTGCAAGGTACGCCTTGCACTCCGCATAACAATGCCATATCGTGCCGGATAGAAAATCCCTGTTGGGATTTATTACTGTCGTCGTCTTAAACGTTACGGACGGGGATATCGAGCCTGTCCCGACGCGAGGAGGGATCTGAGAGGGGGCAACCACAAGAGATTGCCCCTACGATCCCCGTCCAGCACAGAAATGTCCAAGTTAAAACTTGGACTCCGACAATCGTTACGGACAACTCGTTTGAGTGCCATCATCCCAACCCGGGCCTCGCTCATTAATCCAATTGATAAGAGTAGAGCCAGGAGTCGTTAAGTGGTTGTAGTTTAAGCTCATCCACCACAGTTTACTCAGGTTCATCAACTGCTCTGGGACATTTCCGCACAGTTG
>JBDLJY010000079.1:0-23344 GCA_039714115.1 Pseudomonadota bacterium
CGATTGGTAGGCTTATCTAAGCCAATAAAATCAAGGCTTGTGCGATTTTAAGTCGATTTTCAAATAGAGGTTAAAATGGCTTAGCTTAATCCCTGTAGTTTAAGGTATAATCAAGCAATGCCTTAGCGGAGTATCTCTAACAGGCTTATGCCAATAGCTGTTCGGTTCCCACGCATTGCCCCTAGCTTCTACCGTGATTTTCGTAGGGGCGGGCAACCACAAGGGATTGCCCCTACGAAGTGGTTGCCCTATTTTTATTATTGAATTCACACTCTGCAACATCACTATGACAAAAATAGCGAATAAACAGCACGCATGGCAATGCACAAAAATCTCTCAACTTATCAGCCGCATTGCAACCCACCTCGTCTTTTCATCAAGCGAAACCTTAATAGAATTATCTCACTATGGCTTAACCCCTATTGACAGTTTCTCAGCCACCGAAGAAAGTGAGCGAGATATAGAAACCTCTATTCCCATCTTAAATGGAAAAACCGTGCAATGGCAGATAGCCAATAGCGAACCTATTACGGCGATTTATTTAAAATTGGGCACCTGCGGCAGGATTAACCGCTGTCACTTAACACTCTCTATCTTTAAAAAACAACAAGAGAGACTTGTCACAGTGGTTAAACGAAAAGGCGCAAGCGTAAAAGATAATCAATGGACAGAATTTCTTTTAGACACGCCTTTGTTGCCCAACCAGTATATTTGTCAATTGCAATCACCCAATGCCGATAATAATAACAATACCCTATTTCTCTGGTTGACTGTCCAAGACGCCTTTTCAATAGACACCAGCACACAGGAATTGTCAGACTACGGATTAACGCCTATCCTCAGTTTTTCGCCCACACAAAAAACGCATCGAAATATAGAAAGGACTCTTCCTATCAAGCGTGGAAAAATACTGCAATGGCAATTAGCCAAAAACAACGAACCGATTTCGGCGATTTATTTTAAATTGGGAACAGGCGGCAGGATTAATCAATGTCACATAGAACTATCTATCTTTAAAAAACAAGCATATAGACTAGAATTAGTCACGCTTGCTAAACGACAAGGGACAAGCGTACAAGACAAACAATGGACTCAATTTGTTTTAGAGTCGCCTTTGTTGCCTGGACAATATACCTGTCAATTGCAATCACCCGATGCCGGTAATAACAATACAATCTATCTCTACTTGACAACAGAAAATGAGCAAAAACAAGGAATAGCCAATTATTGTTATGTTTCACCCCATTCGCAAGCGCTATTCACTCAAATTACCCTCATCAGTCTGATTATGGTGGTGGACAAAGAGACACCCTATTTGCGTCATAGTTTAAACAGCATCGTGACGCAAAATTATCCACATTGGGAATTATGTATCGTCGCCGCAGACAATACAGTGCTCAAAGAATACCGCCACAGATTTTCAAATCAAATCAAACTGGCTGACAAACAAACATCAAACCCCTATAACACCGCCCTAGAAATGGTGACAGGTGAATATGTCGCGCTGATCGAGCCTGTTGACTTATTAACTGAAGATGCCTTATTAGAAATTGTCAAATGGACTAATCAAACCAGCGTCGATATGCTCTATTCTGATGAAGATAAAGTCAATGAAGGCGGACTATTTGACGAGCCCTATTTCAAACCCGATTGGGCGGCGGAAATGCTCAAGGGACAAATGTACACTGGACAACTGAGCGTTTATCGTACCCATTTACTCAAACAAATCGGCGGATTTCGCGGAGAAATACAAGCACTACAAATATGGGACATGGTACTGCGATTCACGGCGCAAACTCAGCGTATTCAACATATACCCAAAATTCTTTACCATAAACGTCAGCAGCCACCGGTTTCCAGCACCTTGAGACTCAAAATGGTTCAAGCCGCCCTAGATAGAGAAGCACAAGGAGGGCGCGTCACGCTAAATACCAGTGCCCCAAATACTTGCCTGCTACATTACCCAGTCCAAGGACAACCGCTGGTTAGCATTATCATACCCACAAAAGATATGGCGGATACACTGGCACAGAATATTGAAGCCATCCGCACCATCACCACCTATCCCCACTGGGAAATCATTATTGTCGATAATGGCAGCACAGAAGCCGCCACTTTTGCCTTATTTGAAAAATATCAAGCCGAATTGGGCACAAACTTCACTGTTTATCGACACGACATCCCCTTTAATTTTTCCAAATTAGTCAACCAAGGAGTCAAGGCAGCACAAGGAGAGATTATCCTATTACTCAATAATGATACACAAATTTTAGGCCCACCAGACTGGTTACAAGAAATGATTGGCTTTGCCCAACACCCTCAAATCGCCTGTGTAGGTTGTAAATTATTATATCCACAGGACAATACCATACAACATGCTGGCGTTATCTGTGGCGTAGCAGGCATAGCCAATCACAGTCATAAACATTTTCCCGCAGAAAGTCGCGGCTATTTTGACCGCCTAGCGATGGTTGCCAACTACTCAGCCATCACAGGAGCTTGTCTGATGATTAAGCGGAAATTATGGGACAAAGGCTTTGATGAAAAATTACCCATCGCCTTCAATGACGTTGACTTTTGTCTCAAATTACACACAAAAGGATTACGCCATGTCGTACTGCCACAAGTCATTTTTTATCACCACGAATCCAAAACGCGAGGACTAGAAGATACAGCGGCAAAACAGGCGCGTCTGAGCGATTCAGCTTCCTACATGGAACAGCGTTGGGGAACACTATTGCAAAACGATCCTTTTTATAATCCTCATTTAAGCAGAGAAAGTGAAGATTTTAGGCTTAGTCGAGAATCTATTTACTATGCCAGTCGCCCAAGATAATCTATAACAGTATCAATAAACCCAAAACCCAGTACAGGGATTTACGAAATAAGGGGATTGGCTAAAATTTATTTATATATATTGAGCCAATCCCTTCATTTCGTCAATCCCTGTACTTCTGCTCCGCTGTACAAGAACCGTTAAAGACAATAGGAGGGATCTTGTCTTAACTTTAAAACGTTACGGAGCAGGTTGCAAACCTACTCCGGCAAGAAAAAATAAAATGTTTATTCGTTTATTTCTCAATTCGCTGTCCTATTTAAATTTTTAACAACCCAAGGTTGCAAAGCGCCCTCGATCAATCTATGTGTCATAGCTGTGGGATGCCCGTCATCATGAATCATAATTTTTGAGTGTGAATGCTCCTTAATGGCATCCGAAATCATTGGTAATAAAGATAAAAAAGGTAAATTCTCCGCATTTGCCCAGCGAGAAACCTTATCATCCAAAGAAGAAGTATGCTGACGGTGAACTTTGTTGAAATTAGGGCCAACCAAAGCCATGTTAGCAATCATAACCTGAATCCCGCGCCTGCGAAAAGACGACACCACATAATCCAAGTAAGGTTGCGTCATGTCCCATTGTTTATCAAACACCGCTGGAGCAACAAGATGAGTGTTACCCAACGCCAGCTTCTCAAACGCCTCGATAGCCTCTTGTTCATCCTTGGTATAAGTGACTTCGCTATTATGTTCAACCATTTCATCAACTGGCGACTGCACCAAGTACCACCATCCCCTCCGCAATAAAGTATAGAGCCGCAAATTTGACAAAAAACTGTCACTTGTCGAACCCATCAGCAACGTCTCCTCATCATCAATAAAAGGATAGCTCAAATAAAGCGGCTCAAGAACGCGATCATCCCGCAGATCATTCTCAAAAATCACTATGAGCACGGCATCAGGAGACACTGACAAATAGCGTTTTAAATTTGTCGCATAATAGAGAGGGCTTGCCCCCAGCGCACCCATATTGACCACTTCCCAAGCAATGTTTTCGCCAAGCAAATAAGAAAAGGTTTCGGTAAAGTGGTTCCCATGCCCCTCTACCATAGAATCTCCTATGACAATCAATCGCTTAACGTCTGGAGACTTAGGCAATATTTCCGGCCCACGAAAACCCATCGAATTGATTTCATAATCAACTTGATAATATGAGCGTGCTTGTATATATCTTGAACCAGGAATATGAAAATGAATATAGGGAAGCCCAGGGATCAGGTAGGGATTCGCTTTATAAGGATCTATCGTACTAACGGGCGGAGGGGCGGGTATCCGTTGTAGCGTCACGAAAAAACGCGCCAATAATTCCCCTATTGCCAATACTAGCACAAGGCTTACAGTAAACATTAAAAAATAAAATAATGGTTTTCTGCCATCCATCTGTTATTTCTCCAATTGTTGTTAAGTTATAAAAGGAGTCCAAGATAAAATCCTTTCTAGTTCCCACCGTTTTTTATCGTTCCCACGCTCTGCGTCAATGCCATTAAGTTAAGCACAAACCATTGATTTTAAAATATAAACCTGCCAAGATAAATCTTGGACTCCTTAGTCTCATTATTCCAGTCTTTGTTATTTAATAGTAGTTGTCTGCTCCGGTATATTAATCTTAGTATCCTTATTGAAAGAGTACAGCCAATGTGCAACAACGAATAAAAACCAATCTGCGTGTTTTAGGAGTCCAAGATTTATCTTGGCTGGGTTAGAAACCGTAAATCGGATTTCTGAACTTGGCTGTAGTCATCGCTCAATGCCGGTATGATAAACCTGCCAAGATAAATCTTGGACTCCTTAGTCTCATTATTCCAGTCTTTGTTATTTAATAGTAGTTGTCTGCTCCGGTATATTAATCTTAGTATCCTTATTGAAAGAGTACAGCCAATGTGCAACAACGAATAAAAACCAATCTGCGTGTTTTAGGAGTCCAAGATTTATCTTGGCTGGGTTAGAAACCGTAAATCGGATTTCTGAACTTGGCTGTACTCATCGCTCAATGCCGGTATGATAAACCTGCCAAGATAAATCTTGGACTCCTTAGTCTCATTTATCGTTCCCACGCGGAGCGTCCTGCAAACGACAAAAAATGATTTCATGGTTTGTCTCCTATCCATCAGTCGTTGTAAACGTTATTTTGGAGCCAGAAATCCTAATAGGATATTGATGTCACTGTAGATGATTAAATTTTCCCCTGATTCATTTGGACAGGTTTAGCATGACGCAGATTAAGTAACCTAGCCTGAGCTGTTTCGAGAATGTAATCCCGAACAAACGTACTGGCTTCTAAAATTTATAGCCCAATTAATTCATCTTTATCATTGAGTTCTGCTGTGACATTGGGATACAGTTCGACACTATTAGCTTCTTGTCCTTCAGAAAAAGCCAAATAGAGAACATCTTCATCTTTAAAATAAGTCATTTGGGCGTTATTCATGAATGAATCTCCCCGTTTTTATCGTTCCCACGCGGAGCAAAAATGCCATTAAGCCTGTCCCGACGTAAGGAGGGAGCTTGAGGGATCATCGCAAAATTCCATACATGTAGGGTGGATATCGCTCAGCGTATCCACCTGATTAATCTATAAGTTTTTGTGGAGTCGCGATCTCGCTTAATCCACCCTACATGGTTTTAACTTAATGGCATTGACGCGCACGCCTACCTCAAAACAGCGTATAAATAAACGGCGCAACGGCTGAACCTTGCGTCAACACAATCAGTCCGCCTAATAACAACAACACGATAATAATCGGTGCCAACCAAAATTTCTTACGGACTTTCATAAAAGCCCAAAGATCTTTCAATAACTCTAACATTAAAAAGGGTGCTCCATCTGTTTAGGTGAACGATAATGCGTTATCTTGCGGAAACTATCCAACTGAGAAGGTTTCCTTTTAACCGGATTTTTTCCAAACAAACGCATGATTGAGCCCATTGGCGTAATAATCAAATAAAACACGATAGCCAAAATAAGGCGAGTATTTATCCAACCGATTACCAAAGCGATAGACATCCAGCCTTGATAGATCCATTTTAAACCGTTGGGTATCACTAAAGCCAAAGCCCAAAGTACCCCGGCAACAATCCAAGGCCAATAGGGATAATCGAAACCGAATAACCACGGAAATAATAACCCAAACAAGGCCACAAACAGGCCACCAGTTACCAGTCCAAATTCACGCAATCCTTTTTTATCAGGTATTTCAATATGCATAATTAATCCAACTCAAACTCCTGTTTCCACGCCTCATCTTTAGCCCAATCAGGCTGATTGTGCTTAGACAACAAAAAATTCTCCAACACCAAATAATCCATCTCCGTCCGCATAAAACATTGATAAGCCTCTTTAGGCGTACAAACCAACGGCTCTCCGCGCACATTAAAAGACGTATTAACCAACACCGGGCAACCCGTTAACCCCTCAAACTGTTTCAGCAACGCATAATAACGAGGATTCGTCTCTGGATGCACCGTTTGAATACGCGCCGAATAATCTAAATGCGTGATAGCCGGCAGCGTTGAGCGCGGGACATTAAGTTTTTCAATCCCAAATAAATTTTGCTGCTCATCACTCAACGGCAAACGAAATTCAGGCCTCACATAATCCACCAACAACATATAAGGACTAACCCTATCAATCCCAAAATAATCGCTCACACGCTCATGCAAGACAGACGGCGCAAAAGGGCGGAAAGATTCACGGTATTTAATCTTCAGATTCATCACCGACTGCATTTTAGGGCTACGTGGATCGCCGATAATAGAACGTCCCCCTAAAGCACGCGGCCCAAATTCCATCCGCCCTTGAAACCAGCCGACGACATTTTCCTCTGCCAAACTCGCTGCCACTTTAGAGAAAAGCTCATCATCAGCCAAATATTCATAAGGAGCATTAATAGAATCAAGAAAAGTACGGATTTCCTCCTCATTAGAATGAGGCCCTAAATAAGCCCCCTGCATCATATCCGTCCCATTGACAGCTCTTGGATTATCCAAATATTCATACCAAGTACTCAAAGCAGCCCCTAAAGCACCGCCAGCATCACCCGCTGCGGGTTGAATCCAAATATCCTTAAACAAATTCTCTCGCAAAAGCCGCCCATTGGCAACACAATTAAGAGCCACCCCCCCCGCCAAACACAAATAATCCACAGCCAACTCCTTATGGACAGTACGCCCCAAACGAAGAACAACTTCTTCAGTCACCGCTTGAATAGAACGCGCCAAATCCATCTCGCGCTGCGTTAAAGTGCCCTCTGCTGGACGCGGTGGTCCCCCAAACAGCTTATCAAACTGACTATTGGTCATAGTTAATCCAACAGCATAGTTAAAATAACGCATGTTTAACTGAAAAGTGCCATCCTCTTTCAGATCAATCAAATTATCCAAAATAGTCTGAACATATTTCGGCTCCCCATAAGGAGCCAAGCCCATCAGTTTATATTCGCCAGAATTCACTTTAAAGCCAGTAAAATAAGTAAACGCCGAATACAATAACCCTAATGAATGTGGAAAATCAATTTCCCACTGAGGAGTCAGTTGATTATCTTCACCTAACCACACAGTAGTAGTTGCCCATTCCCCCACACCATCAAGACACAACACACCCGCTTTTTTAAAAGGGCTGGGAAAAAAAGCCGAAGCGGCATGGGCTTGATGATGCTCAGTAAACAACAAAGGCGGCAATTGAGTCGTACCCAAAGCCGCCAATTCTTTTCTGAGCACACTTTTCAGATACAACTTTTCTTTCAGCCAAATGGGCATGGCTTGTACAAAAGATCGAAACCCTTTGGGCGCAAAACCCAAATAGGTTTCTAAGAGACGCTCAAACTTTACCAGTGGCTTATCATAAAACACGACATGATCTACATCTTGCATAGAAATTCGTCCAATTTTTAAACAAGAACGAATGGCATGTACTGGAAAGCGAGCATCATGTTTTTTACGCGAAAAGCGCTCCTCTTGTGCAGCGGCTATAATATCGCCGTCGCGGATTAAGGCAGCGGCACTGTCGTGGTAATAAGCTGAAATACCTAGAATGTTCATATAAAACTCGTCATATTTTAAGTAACGCGATGTGCAAAATAAATAAAAAAATCACTACAGCATATTGGATAACCGATAAACGGTTATTTTTATCCGATAAATGGTTAGCAAGCGTAGGGTCAATGCCAAAACGAAGCCTGCCACGATAAAAAATCGCCTACACCTCGGCGGGCTATTTTCGTTCTCGTTCCCACGCTCTGCGTCAATGCCATTAAGCCTGTCCCGGTCCCGACGTAAGGAGGGATCTTGAGGGATCTAAGACAAACCTGCGGGGAGACTCATACCCAGCAGGTTAATTTTTAGTATAATTTACAACGGAATATGTATGGGTCTCCTCGTAGGCCTGTCCCTAGCCTGTCCCGGTCCCGACGTAAGGAGGGATCTTGAGGGATCTGGAGGGATCTTATTTTGGGGGGGTTATCATACTGGCATTGACGCTCTGCGTGGGAATGCCTGCCCGGACGCTCCGCGTCCTGCAAACTAACACTTATCAAACAAATCTTGCGACGTTTTCGGCGTTAAACCAAAATGCTGCCACGCCAAACGTGTCACCACGCGCCCCCTTGGAGTACGCACCAAAAAGCCCTGTTGCAGCAAAAACGGCTCTATCACATCTTCTATCGTACCACGCTCATCACCGATGATCGCCGCCAAACTTTCCACACCCACGGGTCCGCCATCAAATTTCTCCATGATAGCAATCAGCAATTTTCTGTCCATGATATCTAAACCGTAAGTATCGACATTCAGTAAATCCAAGGCTTTTTGTGCGACATCTCTACTAATCCGCCCATCAGCACGCACTTGGGCATAATCGCGCACCCGCCGCAATAAACGATTAGCAATACGCGGAGTCCCACGCGAGCGGCAAGCCAACTCATTTGCCCCATCAGCGTCAATTGACACATTCAAAATTTCGGCAGAACGGGTAATAATAGTCGCTAAATCTTGATGATTATAAAACTCTAATCGTTGCGAAATGCCAAAACGATCCCGCAAAGGCGAAGTCAGCAAACCGGCACGAGTGGTAGCCCCCACCAGCGTAAAGGGCTGCAAATCCAATTTAATAGAACGCGCAGCAGGACCCTCACCTATTATTATATCTAATTGAAAATCCTCCATCGCCGGATACAAAATTTCTTCAATAACGGGGCTTAAGCGATGAATTTCATCAATAAATAGAACATCACGCGGCTCTAAATTAGTCAGCAAAGCGGCTAAATCGCCTTGCCGTTCTAAAACCGGCCCCGAGGTTTGACGGATATTGACTTCCATTTCATTGGCTATGATATGTGCCAAAGTCGTCTTTCCTAAACCCGGTGGACCAAAAATCAACACATGATCAAGTGCCTCCTCCCGCGACTTCGCAGCCGGAATAAAAATTTCCATTTGCTCACAAGTGCGTGGTTGGCCGGCATAATCGGCTAAACGTCGCGGACGAATAGCCTTATCAATGGCGCGATCTTCAGTATTGACTAATGGACTGATTAAACGATCTGTTTCAATGGTCACAATAATGGATATGAGTTTTGAGATGAGAGATTATTATTATATACTAAACGAACAAATTTCCGCCCGGTAATGTCCGTCGATGCGAAGGCTTTAGGGCAATCCTTTATGGTTGCCAAAACAATTTACAAATCATTTAAGACATCAAAAGTCACCTGCCCCGTCGCCCACTCATCAACCTCTATCGGCGCTTTCTGTCGCCACCCATGCAGCGCATTATTCAATAGCCGTTCTAACGGATTCAACACGTTTTTTACCCCAGGTTGCTCCAATAACCATATTTTAATTGGCTCCTGACTGGTAATAACTTTAATGGTTTCTTTGCCAATATCTCCCATCACAAAAACGACTTCTTCTGTGAGTCTCCGCTTTTCGCCTGGATTGAGACGGGCGTACTCTTTTGATTCCTCTGGATTGGGAAAAATCACGTTGATAGCATTGTCGGGACTAATATTAATTAGGTAACAATAGTATTTTTCCTCGGATTCATTGTGCAAAGAAAAATCGAGAATCTCGCCTTTGTTCAAAGTGCGCCCTTCAAATGTCGCCAAAGGATAAGGTCCGTCTTTACTATATAATAAATCATTCGGCAACCGCACACAATTCGCATTAACTGGACAATCATTAACCTGATTCAAAATAGAAACTTGCACAGACACCGGAGTAGTACTGCCACGCGGACTTTTGAGTGCTTTGAGCTCACGGACACGCGCCAATTTGTTCAAATGACTCTGTAGTTGTTTAACGCCCTCAGTTGGCTTATCAAATGGAATTTGCAGATTTTTATATAACAACTGCTGTTCTTGTGTCAGTATCCATAACTCAGGGGGTTGATTAGCAAAGGGTTTTGGTAAAACATCGTCCGCCTTGGCACGGATTAATTGACCGTTTTTCCTCTTAGGGCGCAATAGGTACAGACGTAGCGCGGACTGAGACGGGTCATCAATGAGGGTATAGGCTGGGAGTGATTGTTTGCGGCTATAGTATCGCTGGAATGCTGATTTTATTAATTGCAACAATGGCTTATCTTTTCCTTCTGGAAAATCGGCCTCTAAGGATACCTTAATGGCTGGAAAATGGTAAACATGGCTCTCCTCTATCACCACATCATCCTTCTGAAAAGCGCCCTCGGGTTCAGGCACACCAAAGCTGCTAAAAGGCTCCACTATAGCGATAGTCAAACGTGGCAAAGTTTGTTGTGGATGTTGGGGTTTATACAAGCGATAGATCGAGCCTTTGGTCACACCAGCAAGCGAGCCGGCATTTATTTCTACCCATTCGTCAGCGATTGGATTGACAGAAATGGTTGCCGGCTGCGCTGCAAAGCCACCACCCAGTACCCGTTGGCGGCGATTACCCTCTATCTGTGGTTGCTGCACGATACCGCGCTGCTCCATGATTTGTGCATAAGCACGCTCAAACACATTATTCCAAGTATCACTCGCTTGTGCTTGTTGTAAATTTTGCATCCAATGCCAAGTAAACAGACCATAATATTGACCCTCTTGTTGAGGCCATTCAATGGCTGACTCATGGTCTCGCGCTGCACCGACACGAATACCACGAGCAGTGGGTGGCTGGGTATAAGTCTGTTGGCCCAACAAATGTGGCCGTTTATCATCTTTGACCGCCCGAATAGGTGCGGCTGGGCCTCGCGCTACCGTTGCTGAGTGACAGGAATCCGAGACAAATACTACCTTCTCAGTTTTTGCGTACAAGGCGGACAACCAAGCATTAATTTCATCATCTAATACATCATAGTTGTCTTTGTCCTTGTTATCAGCACTGCTACGAGCACCATAAGAGACCCATGTTTGGTCTTTGCCGCTACGCTCATCGCCATTCAAATCATCGGTTTGTGAGCCGTGACCAGAATAAAAGATATAGACAAAATCATCCGGTCGAACTCGTTCAATCAATCGTTTGAAAGCCTTTTCAATGCCAGTGTGAGTCGCTTGGGCATCCAAAAGAATTATAAAGTCCTTGTTTTGAAAGCCAAAGCGTTCACGCAACACTCCTTTTGTCAATTCGATGTCATTGAGGGGCCCTTTGAGAGAGTTGAAGGGTGTATCACTATAGTCTTGGATACCAATAAGCAAAGCATGTTTGTCTGCTGTGAGGGCAAACTGTGGATAGAGCCACGATCCGATAAGTATTGGTAAATATATGATTTTTAAATGATTCATATTTTTCAGTCTTCAGGACAAAAAAGTTTGGGCACCCAAGATAAATCTTGGACTCCGATGAGTTTAGCAATCTTCAAAGTATAAGGCAAGACAAGCCGCATTCCTGCGAGTGCCATTAAGTTAAGAAGTGACAAACTTAATGGCATTGGCTTTATCAGATTGGGCTTGCGATGAGCTTGATGGCACTGTGACTTGTGATTTGGCTCAACTTGCTGTAGGAGACTCTGAGCCTATTACTATTAATGTCGTGAAGGATTAGATTGGCAGGGATGGTGAAAAAGAGAGTTTACATTTATCAGCAAAAGTTTTTGTGATGAAAAAAAGATATGAGCGAACTTGAGACACTTGAGGAAGAGAAAATGGGCTCTTGGGCACATAGTACGACTCAAGTTGCACTGGTAAGATTGTTAGCTAATGATGGACGTTTTATTGTGGCTGTTAAGTTATACTTTAGTCCTTCACAAATTGAGCTTTTTTAAAAGACTGAAATTTGAGTGTTAATAATGAATCCAATTCTTTTTAAGGGGTGATAGGCACATCCAGATTGAGAGCCGCGATTTTTTTCATTACGCTGTACTCGTGGCTCCTGATAATGATAGCGCTCATGTCTTAACTGATTTATTTCCTCTTGGTTAAACTATATTTTGATCACGCTCTTACTCCAAAGATTAGTTATTTTAAAAGGGATATTATGCTTTTTTTTATTAGAATAAAAGCTCAATTTATGAAGGTGCGGAGTATGCGTATGTTTGATCGTCAATCGAAATGGCTCTTATCGAGTCTGTCCAAGAATAGCCTGCGGAACTTTTCCGAAGTCTGTGAGCCAATACCACTCCTAACTCTATTTTCGGACGCTTTTTTAGTCTCCGGTGGTGCGCTTGACTGTTTAATCACGGCACTGTTGCCAGCACTGCGCTGAACAATGGTTTGACTGTCAGTATCGCGCTCAACCGTTATTTCTGACGACGCACCGTCCTGACTGATCGTTGCGGTTGAGTTACCCTGGCGGTATACTTTTGTGTTGCCTTCTGTTGAGTGTTGATTGTGTATACCGCATGCGACAAGAGTGTTAGTCGCAGCAACTAGAACAACAAACATTTTCATATTACATATTCCTCTTAATTTGTTCAAAACTCCTAAATTTGAGGCCATTCAATGGCTGAGTTGACTTCCGATTTTTTAAAAAAATCGGATTTCTTTAGTTACTAGAAATCCGATTTTTTAAAAAAATCGGATTTCTTTAGTTGCTAGAAATCCGATTTTTTAAAAAAATCGGATTTCTTTAGTTGTCGAAATGGCTCTTATCGAGTCTGTCCAAGAATAGCCTGCGGAATTTTTCCGAAGTCCGTAATTCAATACCACCCCTAGTCTTGTAATTAGCCCTATTCTTGGACGCTTTTTTAGTATCCTGTGGTGCTGCGTGCTGCTCAATGGTTTGACTGTTAGTATCGCACTCAACCGCTGACGACGCACTGTCCTTTTTAGTATCCTGTGGTGCTGCGTGCTGCTCAATGGTTTGACTGTTAGTATCGCACTCAACCGCTGACGATGCACTGTCCTTTTTAGTATCCTGTGGTGCTGCGTGCTTTCCGGTTGACTGTTTAATCACGGCACTGTTATTATCACTGTGTTGCTCAATGGTTTGACTGTTAGCATCGCGCTCAACCGTTATTTCTGACGACGCACCATCCTGAGTAATCGTTGCGGTTGAGTTACCATGGCGGTATACTTTTGTGTTGCCTTCCGTTAACTCTTGACTGTGTGTACCGCCTGCGGCAAGAGTGCTAGTCGCAACGACTAGAATAATAAACCTTTTCATCTTACATATTCCTCCTATATGTCAATTGACTGCCCCGAAACATTTTTTTGGGTGGTTTCGGAACGAGGCAGTTTTTAGGTCAAGCAAGACATCGCTCATCTGCGGTGTTGATACTGACCTATCCTAACCGAATTCACATCACCTGTTTGCTGTATGTCATAGGAATTATCCGATCCGGCTTGTACACCGCCGAAGATATTAATGTCGGAATTCTGTGTAACAGACTTGCGGTTAACACTATCAGCCTGCACGGATGCTTCAATACTCACTGTGGGAACATGTCCCGGTTGAATTAACTGATGATTTTGTTGAGCGTGTACATTGTATGTGATAAGAGCACTGCTCACTGTAATCATAATAACGAATCTTTTCATCTTGCCTCCTTACTTAATATAATATGTATTGCTCTGTTAGAGCGGTTTCATTTGTCCTAAAGGTGAAACAGACGGCGTGGTAAAAAATGGTGCAGAGTCACACGATTTTTTACCCGTAGCCGCGCTTCAATGCCATCTTAATAGCAATACGGTGTGCAACTTCTGTCTCTCTGGTTTACCCTGGCTCCGTTGTAGGTGCCCTCTTGTCCGATTTCGGCATTATTATGCCAACCTCTTTGATTCACTTCAGAGTAGTTGTCATAACCAAACTGCACATTCGTGGCATTATTGGTCCAACCATCCTGGTTTATGGTGCTCGTATCCACACGCCCGCTCTGTACTACTGTTGCGTTGTTCCCGGCAAGGACAGTGGTTTGGAAAGACAGAGAGCTAATTGCAAATATCAAAGCCGCGCTCTTGGAAATAATTGAAGTATTGAACATAAGATAATCTCCTATTTAAATGAATTTGAATTCAGAAATACCAATGCCTGCGTCAATGTACCCACCCACAACCCGCAGATTAGCTGCGGGTGGTCTGGAAAGAGAGAACTAATAGCAATACGGTGTGCAACTTCTATCTGCAATACGGTCTGCAACTTCTATCTCTCTGGTTTACCCTGGCTTCGTTGTAGGTGCCATTTTGTCCGATTTCGGCATTATTATGCCGACCTCTCTGATTCACTTCAGAGTAGTTGTCATAACCAAACTGCACATTCGTGGCATTATTGGTCCTACCCTCCTGGTTTATGGTGCTCGTATCCACACACCCGCTCTGTACTACTGTTGCGTTGTTCCCGGCAAGGACAGTGGTTTGGAAAGACAGAGAGCTAATTGCAAATATCAAAGCCGCGCTCTTGGAAATAATTGAAGTATTGAACATAAGATAATCTCCTATTTAAATGAATTTGAATTCAGAAATACCAATGCCTGCGTCAATGTACCCACCCACAACCCGCAGATTAGCTGCGGGTGGTCTGGAAAGAGAGAACTAATAGCAATACGGTGTGCAACTTCTATCTGCAATACGGTCTGCAACTTCTATCTCTCTGGTTTACCCTGGCTTCGTTGTAGGTGCCATTTTGTCCGATTTCGGCATTATTATGCCGACCTCTCTGATTCACTTCAGAGTAGTTATCATAACCAAACTGCACATTCGTGGCATTATTGGTCCAACCGTCCTGGTTTATGATGCTCGTATTCACACGCCCGCTCTGTACTACTACCACGTTGTTCTCGGCAAGGACAGTAGTCTGGAAAGACAGAGAGCTAATTGCAAATATCAAAGCCGCGCTCTTAGAAATAATTGAAGTATTGAACATAAGATAATCTCCTATTTAAATGAATTTGAATTCAAAACATTAACCACATTGGGCCAAAAATTATAGTCATACCAAGCCAATTTTTTCATTCTAAATTAATAACGGATGTGATATAGCAATTTTGAAAAAAAATATCTTGAGGTTGCAAAATTCAGACATTTATTTAAATAAATCTAAATCACAAATTCCCAAACCATCATCCTAAATTTTGTACTCTAAATTAATAACGGATGTGATATAGTGATTTTGAAAAAAAACCAAAATTTATCACTCCATCCATTTGCTGGTTCTTATTATTATTGCTATTGTTATAATAACGAACCTAAAATTTTAATTTTGAAAAATCCTAACCGGGCAAAAAAAAGTTTCGCGCTCTAATTTAATAACGGATGTAATACAGCGATTTTGAAAACAACTGTCTAAGATTTGTCTGCATAGGGTCAACTATAAGGTAATATATTGATTATAAATATATTGAAATTTCTAATCATGTCTCTCTAAATGTTCAATGCCATTAAGTTAATGGCATTGCTTTAAATGTCAGGAAACGAAACAATGAAAAAAAAAGGCTCAGAACTTATGCAACTTTGGGCGCGGAGATGTGAATTGAGTAAGGCGGAATGGGCACAGCTTTATCGATTGGTGCGTCTGGTTCTTAAACAAAGCCGTTGCTCAGCACTTAATGGTTTACCTTTGAAGCCAACGCACTATATTGATGAATTTTTCCGCGATAAGGTTTTTCTTACGACGACAAAAGAAGATTCAAAGGAGACTGAACTCCTCCATGACAATGCGTTAAAAACCTTTTTTTGCCACTATCTAAAAGACGTTTTGGATGATTCTTATCTTAAGAGGGCATTACCCCTAACGAATGAAGATGATGAAAGAAGTGATGATGATGGCAAAAAAACATTAACAACGGCAGAAATGGCTGAGTTTGAAGTCGATTTAGATAGGCTCTCATCAAAGCTTGATCGAGATCAGGCATGGGCACTTTTATCAGAGTTGGATATTGAAACCGCAAGCCAAGGGGTGAGGCTTTTATTAGAGTTTGAACTTGATATAAAGCAAGCGAGGTTTTTTTTATTAGAGGCGGCACTAAAACCGGAGTGGGTGAGCGGTTTTTTAAAGGCGGGGCTGACGCGAGAATCTGTGGGGCAGTCAGCGTATCAATTTTTATCTGAAAACGATAAATGGGTACGCTTGTATCTCGCACTACATACTTGTGTTGACCAAAAGACTCATTTACCTCTTAAAAAGTTAGCTGAAAATCATCGCATTCCTTCATATCATCACCGTGCTAGAAAATTGGGAATTAGCCGTAGAAAGGGGCAATTTGAAGAAGGCTATGAAGAAACCATACTAGGTGCATGGTTACTATCGCTTGGCCTCGTCGCAAAGACAGAAAATTTAGGGGCCATTAATGTGGCATTCAAAATTCTTTGTTGGGAGGCATCCTCTTTAGCAAAGCAAGAAATGTGAGCTTTCAAAATTTTAGATTGGTTATCGTTATTATATTAGATGTTTTAGTTGTAGGGGCAATCCCTTGTGGTTGCCCCGCGTCCAAGATAAATCTTGGACTCCTATTTTCTGAAATACATTTACGAGGAGAGCAATAATGCGCCCTTTACATCCATCATTGAAAGTCATTGAGAACAAATTATTTATGCCCTCAAAAGATTTGCTACTTCGTTGGGCGGCGGATAATCCAAGCTTGTCACAAGAAATGGTAAGTGCCAAAGCTATCGAAGAGAGTGAATCACCCCCTTTACCACCTTTTTTAAGTGAGTTAATAGATCAAAGAATAGCCGCTCGTGAACATTACGCCGACGTTTCAGTGCCGAATCCAGGCCAAATTTTACGGATAGATCAAATAGATTGGAATTTATCTGGCCCCTTAGCTGTGCTAATTAATGAGCCGACAAAGACCAAAAATCTTTGGTACGGTTGGATGGTTGCGTCCGAAACGGATTATGCAAGTCATTGGGATATGTTGTTAGAACCGGAGGATCAACCTTTTGATCCATTAGCCAGCATGATACAAATTTGGAACCCTGTGCATATCTATGTACCCTCTAATGCCCCCGTGTTGGCGACATTGAAACCTGAACGCTTACAAGCAGTGCGTGCTTTAGCGGACGAATTTGCCACTGAGCCTGAGCCCGACATTTCGCTCAGTCAGCCAGATCATATTATTGCCCCGCGTACAACTTTTGAAAATTTCAGTATCCTCACGGGGAGTCCCATCAGCGGTGATGATGATCCACGTCAACGTTATCAGGCGCTTTATCACAGGGCAGCCTATGTGTTACGAAAGTTCGCAGTGCCAGACTCCGAACCTGAAAAAATCTCAGCCCCCTCTTTTCTGGGTGATATTATCCATAAAATTAAATATTTTATCCAGACTCCTTGGGGAATAGCCATCCCAGCAATGGCTTTTGTGTTAGTTGTCAGCTTTGTAACTTATATAACTTGGCCTTTAAATCCAATTGACAAAACTTATGAAACCGTTGTTGCCCAAAAAACGGATGAAATGGTAGATGAGTGGCGCGACTTTACATTTATATGGGAAGATGATGTTAGAAATACCTTTGCTTTCAGTCCAACAGGACAACCAACACCTGCGACTAAAGCCTTCAGTGCCGGCTTGTTGATGGCTAGAGAGTCTTTGTTGGAAAATCACGATTTTGTATTGCCTGCACCACTCAAAGGCAATTGGTTAAAAACTGAATGGGCGCCTTATTTTGATTTAGGGCGTTGGACATTTTTATTGTGGACGGCTTCTCAATCTGAGATGCCACCCACTTTTTGGGATGAACAAAGGGATATTTTTGCTCAATTGAAAAAGGATTTTGTCAAGCGACAAGAGACAGAAAATGACGCAAAATTTGTAGTTTCTCAACTTGAGGAAAAGGTTCAACCGTTTTTAGAAAAGTTGCCCTCTGCTGATGCTCCAAAGATTTATGATGATCTAGGTTTCGGTTTGGAAGAAATGATGAGTCTTTTAGCATCCAATTAAGCAATGCCATATCGTGCAGCTCAAAAACCTTCTTTCTCTACAAAAAAAGCAGAGGTATAGGCGGCACGATATGGCAAAGGGGAAAACCATGAATCAAAAACTATTATTGCTTTTGTTGCTCGTATTGCCACTCAACAGCTTGGCAAGTAGTCCTAAAGATCAACTAGGTTATTACATTGACAAATACAAACTTGCCGATTCCTCCGATGAACTAGTTCGCAGAATCCATCAAGTCTTTAAAAAAGTCAGTACCGTGGCGGAAAAAAGATACAACCGTCCACCACAATTGGCTATTGTTAAAGGTTTAAATACACCAGATGAGCCTTTGGCAATGGCACTACCCGATGGTGGGATTGTGCTCTCAAAAAAGGCGATTGACATCATTTATAAAAATGTCTCACTTGCTCATGGCGATACTCGCGCCGCTTTTGTGTTAGGGCATGAATTGGCACACCTTAGCAAAGATGATTTTTGGCATCGAGAATTTTTAAGTGTCGCTAAAGGGAGTTCGTTGCAACCCCAATTAGTCAAAAATTACCAAAAACAGGATGGCAAACAAAAGGAGATTGAGGCGGATGATCACGGTTTTATCTATGCCGCGCTGGCAGGCTATCCGGTAGATAAGCTGTTGGCGGAGGGCAGTCAACAACAAAATTTCTTAGTTTATTGGCAACAGCAAAGTTTTCAAGAAGTAAGTGACACTCACCCCCGCCCTGAAGAACGGGCAGAACTTTTGCAGGCGCGTCTACAAAAATTGTTGGGAAATTTGCCCTATTTTCATTTTGGGGTACGTCTGACTCACTTTCAGCGATGTGACGATGCCATGTACTTTTTTAAAGAATTTGTAAAATACTTTCCGGGGCGTGAAGTTTACAATAATTTAGGGGTTTGTGAACTGCAAAGAGCGCGAAAGCTATTAGGAAAGGATGCTTATTCATATTGGCTTCCCTCGGTGCTGGATGTCACGACACAGGCTGAAAACTTTTCATTGCCTTATGCGTCCAAAGGCGAGCGGAATACATTAGCCGATGAATTTTTAGAAAAAGCCAAAACTTATTTCGAGTTGGCATCTAAAATGGACCCCAGCTATGTGCCAACCAAAGTCAATTTAGCGATTACCACGCTTTATCTGAAAAAAATTTATGAGGCGCGTACTGCTATAGAACAAGCACACGAATTAGTACCTGATGATTTAAACATTCAAGGCATGCGAGCCGTGATTTTGCATGAACAAGGTCAGCAATCGCCGTATATAGATATGTGGCCTTATGTCATCCAATTGTTGGATGAGTTGATGCAACAATCAAATATTCCGCCCAGTGTTCTTTACAACATGGCTCAACTTTTAGAACAGAGAGGGCGCACGGGGGCGGAGGAAATTTGGCAACAATTAGCGCAACGGACGGCAGAATTGCCGGCACCTATCCGCCACATTGTATGTGAAAATGCAAACTGTCCAGCGTCGCAAAGGCTTGGTTCACAAAAGGCTGTTTTCCATTTACCGGTCAAGTTTGGGGCAAAGGCAAAACGCGATAAGACGCTGCGGAAGTGGCAAAAAAGCGACGTGAGACTGTATAAGATATATGAACAGATTTATCAAGATCCCAAGGGTGCCGCTGAAATTTTAGCATTAAGAGGGCGGGTAGAAATGGTGGTGTTGAAAAAACCTAGCAATGTCACCAAGGAAGATTTATCGGCTTATTGTGGACAACCGCTGCGTGAACGTCGGGTGGTGAATGGGAAACTTTGGACTTGTAAAAATTGGGCCGCCTTGGTGGTTGATGATGAGGTGGCGGAAGTTTGGGTGGTTAAGCCTTGAGGTTTTGAACTCCATTAGCTTAAAAAAAGACTTGGAAACCTACCGTTAAAAATCCGATTTTTTAAAAAAATCGGATTTTTTTTGACTTGCGCTAAATAATTTTCGAGGCAAGGTAGGGGCAAATCCCTTGTGGTTGCCCTTTCTTAATGACTAAGGGTTATAAAAAAAATGATGAACATTTCAAAATTACACAGCATTGCTATTATTGGGTTACTTTGCTTATCTTTTGCTTGCGTCTCAAGTATATCAGCACCTACGCTTACTCAAAGTGAACTATTAGCTGAAACTTATAACAAGCAAGTTGTCCAATATTATCAACAAGGACTTTTTAAAGAAGCCCTGCCCTTGGCTGAAAAAGCTTTAAAAATCCGAACTGAAATATTTGGAGAAAAGCACCCCTCTACCCTATTGAGCTTGAATAATTTGGCTTTGATTTATCAAAACTTAGGGCGGTTATCTGAAGCCTTGCCCTTGTCTGAAAAAGGCTACCGTTTGAAAAAAGAGGTTTTAGGAGAAAAGCACCCCTCTACCCTCACCAGCCTGAATAATTTGGCGTTTATTTATCAAAGCTTAGGGCGGTTATCTGAAGCCTTGCCGTTGTTTGAAAAAGGCTACCGTTTGACAAAAGACGTTTTAGGAGAAAAGCACCCCTCTACCCTCTTGAGCTTGAATAATTTGGCTTTGATTTATCAATACTTAGGGCGGTTATCTCAAGCCTTGCCATTGTCTGAAAAAGGCTACCGTTTAAAAAAAGAGGTTTTAGGAGAAAAGCACCCCTCTACCCTCACCAGCCTAAATAATTTGGCGATGATTTATAAAGACATAGGGCGGTTATCTGAAGCCTTACTGTTGTTTGAAAAAGGCTACCGTTATCGAGCCGAGGTTTTAGGAGAAAAGCACCCCGATACCCTCACCAGTCTGAATAATTTAGCGTTGATTTATCAAGACACAGGGCGGCTATCTGAAGCCTTGCCGTTGTTTGAAAAAGGCTACCATTTGTTTAAAGAGGTTTTAGGAGAAAAGCACCCCTCTACCCTCACCAGCCTGAATAATTTGGCTTTTATTTATAAAGACTTAGGGCGGTTATCTGAAGCCTTGCCGTTGTTTGAAAAAGGCTACCGTTTGATAAAAGACGTTTTAGGAGAAAAACACCCCTCTACCCTCACCAGTCTGAATAATTTAGCGTTGATTTATCAAGACATAGGGCGGCTATCTGAAGCCTTGCCCTTGTTTGAAAAAGGCTACCATTTGTTTAAAGAGGTTTTAGGAGAAAAACACCCCTCTACCCTCACCAGCCTGAATAATTTGGCAGTTATCTATGAAGCCATAGGGCGGCTATCTGAAGCCTTGCCCTTGTCTGAAAAAGGCTACCGTTATCGATCCGAGGTTTTAGGAGAAAAGCACCCCGATACCCTCGCCAGCTTGAATAATTTAGCGGATATCTATAAAGACTTAGGGCGGTTATCTGAAGCCTTGCCCTTGTCTGAAAAAGGCTACCGTTTGACAAAAGAGATTTTAGGAGAAAAACACCCCTCTATCCTCACCAGCTTGAATAATTTGGCTAATATTTATCAAGACTTAGGGCGGTTATCTGAAGCCTTGCCGTTGTCTGAAAAAGGCTACCATTTGTTTAAAGAGGTTTTAGGAGAAAAGCACCCCAATACCCTCAGCAGCTTGAATAATTTGGCTATAATTTCTCAATACTTAGGGCGGTTATCTAAAGCCATCAAACACTTTGAAAAACTCGTCAAAGGCGTAGAACACTTACGAAGTGGCGACTTATCCGCCGAAAATCGCCAAGCCTTATTTAAAAAATGGGTACCTAGTTATTTTGCGCTATCCAATTTATACATTAATAAATCTCGTTCCGAGGACGCTTTTCGCCTAGCCGAACTCAGCAAAGCTCGTACCTTACTCGAATCTTTAGCTGCCAAACACGCCGCCCAAGAAAGTGGACTCACCAAAGCTGAGCAAAATAAATTACAGGATTACCAAATCCGTTTGGCTTCTTTCAATAATCAGATTGGCAAAGCATTACAAGACAATCACCTAAATGACAGAGTGCGTTTAGAAACTGACAAAAACCAACTGATTATCCAACTAGATCAATTTGAAGATCAGCTCAAAACCAAATACCCCAAATATGCCCAACTTAGCGAAGTGCAAACAATCTCCGCCAAACAAGGCGCTCCATTGTTGCCAGCCGACGCGGTGTTGATCAGTTACCTTGCTGATGAAAATCAGGTATTAGCCTTTACTCTACAAGCTAATGGCAAGCTCACCGCGCACGACTTAGGAGAAATCCCCTCACTCGAAAAAGACTTGGAAGACTACCGACACTACCTCTCTTCTTTCAAAAGTAAAAAGCGAGGTTCTCCACTTCGATTTGGAAAAACGCCGCTTCAAAAAATAAAAGAACTCAACAACAAACTGACAAAACACCTATTAGAGCCACTAAAAGACATCATCAAAGATAAACCACATTGGATTATCTCACCATCTAGTGTTTTAGCATTGATACCGTTTGAAACCTTGCGCTTTGAAGGCTCTGATCAGCCCGTGATTGCCCAGCATCATATTAGCTATGTGCAATCCCTATCCGTCTTGGCACTGCTACAAAAACGCGACAAAGTTTACAAGAGCCTTGAAAATAGGGGTACTTTACTAGCGATGGGTGCGCCGTTTTATGAGAATACCGCAACATCCAAAGGCAATCCCAGCACAACTGACTACAATGCCCGCACGCTCTCGCAACTGAACTTGATATGGAAAGAATTACCCGGCGCTTTAACGGAACTTAAAAAATTAGGACAACTCTTTAAAGATACAAAACCACGTATCTATATTAAGGCGAATGCCACCGAAGCCAAATTACAGCACCTCAATCAACTAGGCATCTTAGCCCAATACCGCTATTTAGTATTCTCCGCGCATGGCTACTTGAGCCCACAAGTGCCAGCTTTATCATCAATTGTCTTGGGACAGATCAACAACCCAGCGGGGATTGACGGTTATGTGACTGCCAGCGAATGGCCAGGTTATGACTTAAAGAGTGACTTAATGGTATTATCTGCCTGTGAAACGGGCTTGGGCGAAGTCATCAGCGGCGAAGGAGTGATGGGATTACCTTATGCCCTCTATGTCGCTGGCAATAAAAATACCATACTCACATTATGGTCTATCTCCGATGAAGTAACGGTAGAATTTGTCACCCGCTTTTTTGAGAGACTCAAAGCCGGGATGGGGCAAATTGAAGCGTTAACGGCGACTAAGCGTGAATTTATTAAAAAGGGTGGACGCCATAGTGAACCGGTGTATTGGGCGGCGTTTGTGTTATATGGGGTCTAATCAAAATATCCGACTTTTTCAAAAAATCGGATTTATAATGGTGATTTACTAGGAGTCCAAAATTTATTTTGGAC
>JBDLJY010000080.1:0-23081 GCA_039714115.1 Pseudomonadota bacterium
ATAGAACGGGAAGTCGCCGAGTTGATCAGCCAAAATAACATTGTTGGCTTTTTTCAAGGCGGGATGGAAATTGGCCCAAGAGCCTTGGGTAACAGAAGTCTGTTGGCGGATCCACGTCATCCAGACATGCGTGGGATATTAAATCGTAAAGTCAAACATCGAGAATATTTTCGTCCCTTAGCGCCAAGCGTGTTGGATGAGGAGGCCAAAAACTGGTTTCACATTAAAAAAGAAACTTCGGCTGCTGACTTCATGCTGATGGCTTACCCGGTTAAGGAAGAAGTGAGAGATCAAATTCCAGCAGTTGTTCATGTTGATGGCACAAGTCGGATACAAAGGGTTAAAAAAGAAACTAACCCCAGATACCATTTGCTGATTTCTGAATTTCAGAAACTGACTGGTGTACCAATCGTGTTGAATACATCTTTTAACGACAGTGAACCCATTGTTTGTACGCCAAAAGATGCTATAAACACTTTTTTGAAAACCGAGATAGATTATCTTGCTTTGGGCAATTTTATTGTCAGTAAAGCAGATAATCGCTAACAATTGTGTGTGCGCTAATATTTATAAAAAACACCAGTAATTAAGCAAGTTTTATCACAATATTGTGAACTTTGGCATAAAATTTCACTATTGATAATTAAGTGAATCAGACACTGCTTAATTTTGCGCTATTGAGTACAACCTTTGTTGAAAATGGGGTTAGCAACAGATTACCTGACAAGCGACGAGTGAAAAATATGCTAAAGTGCCGTCTGTTTATTGAGAAAGTGAAAGAGGCTGATTGGAAAATCAGAAAAACAGTCTCATCTCGTTGAAGTTAAACAAACTGAGGAATATAACAATATGTTACCAATTGCTCTTTTATTTGCCGGTTCTGCGGTTGGGGGGTATGCAGGTATAAAGGCATACAAAAAAATTATCGTGGAAAAAAGTCAGGCTTTTTTCTCAAGTGCTGACAAACAAGCGCTTGAACCGCAGACAAAAAAAATTATCACTGTTACCAGTGACAATAAAGATGAAATCAGTCAACAGGAACAAGAAACTAATCATTACTTGTCTGTATCATCAGTTGCACTAGGTTTTGCCAGTGCGGGAGCCTTATTTTTTCCGCCACTGACACTCCTTAGTGTACCGATTAGTATTTATGCTGCCTTACCCATTTTCAAAGCAGCTTATAAAGGCATTACTGAAGAACATAAATTAAAAGTAGTAATACTTGATTCCGTAGCTATCACGGGTGGATTTGTGACTGGCTATTATTTTATTATGGCTTTTGCTAGCTTTATTTATTTCTTAGCAGCCAAGCTTTTGGACAAAACGAGGGATACGACTCGAAAAAACTTGGTTAATATTTTCAGCGAACAACCCCGTTTTGTTTGGGTACTTAAAAATGGGGTTGAGATTGAAACGTCATTTGATGATTTGCAGGTGGGTGATATTGTAGTGGTTAATGCGGGGGAAATAATACCCGTAGATGGTATTATTACCAAAGGCATGGCTACCATAGATCAACAAGCCTTAACGGGAGAGGCTCAACCTTATGAAAAAGTCGTTGGTGAACAAGTGCTTGCCGCCAGCATTGTCTTAAGCGGACAAATTCATATTAAAGTTGAAAAAGCCGGGGTAGAAACGATTGCCGCCCAAATCGGTGAAGTTTTAAATCGCACAGCAGAATTTGAAATGTCTCTCCAAACACGTAATGATAAAATGTCTGAAAAAACGGTAGTACCAACCTTAGCAACCAGTGCAGTTGCTCTTTCTACTTTAGGAGCTTCTAGTGCCGTGGCGGTGTTGAGTTCCAATTATTCAGAAATCATTCGGATTACTACCTCTATGGGTATGTTGAATTTTATCAATCTGGCTTCTAAAAAGGGTATTCTCATTAAAGATGGACGCTCATTAGAATTACTCAATCAGATCGATACCGTTGTTTTTGACAAAACCGGGACACTTACTTTGGAACAACCCCATTTGAGCCAGATTTCTATTTGTAATGGCGTTAAAGAAAATGAGGTATTGACATACGCGGCGGCTGCAGAACATAAACAAAATCATCCCATTGCCAGAGCGATTTTGCAAGCTGCCAATGAACGTTCTTTAGAATTACCGGAAATTGATGATAGTCAGTATGAGATTGGCTACGGGATTAAAGTCAAAATCAATGATCAAATCATTCAAGTCGGCAGTTACCGGTTTATGGAGGCTGAAGAAATCGCCATACCCGTTGAAATACTCACGCTACAAAAGAACAGTCATGAACAAGGTTATTCAACAGTTTATGTGGCAAGAGATAAGCAACTGGTGGGTATGCTTGAATTGCATCCTACAATTCGCCCGGAAGCTAAAGAGATTATTCAACAATTACAGCAACGTAATTTATCGACTTACATTATTTCCGGTGATCATGAACAACCGACTAAACAGTTGGCTGATTTTGTGGGTATTGACAACTACTTTGCCAATACTTTGCCACAAGATAAAGCTAATTTAATTATGCAGCTACAA
The DNA here is from genome assembly GCA_039714115.1 of Pseudomonadota bacterium. Classification (GTDB taxonomy): domain Bacteria; phylum Pseudomonadota; class Gammaproteobacteria; order Beggiatoales; family Beggiatoaceae; genus Thiomargarita. Next base: position 2,512 of record JBDLJY010000080.1, read on the forward strand.
CAAGAAGGTAAATCGGTGTGTTTTATTGGAGATGGTATCAATGATTCTATTGCCTTGAAAAAGGCAGAAGTCTCTATTTCCTTACGCGGAGCTTCAACAGTCGCTACTGACACTGCTCAGATTATTTTAATGGATAAAAACCTCACGCAATTAGCTAATTTATTTGAACATGCAAAACTTTTTAAAAAGAATCAGAAAAACAGTTTTGCAAGTGCCTTTGTGCCGGGGGTAATGAGTGTGGGAGGAATATTTTTCTTACATTTTGGTGTTTTAAGTGCGCTTATGCTCTACAACGTCAGTCTCTTTGGCGGTGTAGGTAATGCATTATTGCCTTTGATTAAAAAGCAAAGATAGGACCAATGCCATTAAATTAAGAGGAATGCCAACGCGGCACATCCCTTGGCAGTGCCTAAGCGTCGTTGGCGTTTTGGTCGCTTGTTCTAAAGCGGATTGATACGGGGGACACTATCGCCACTGGTGCTCCAATGCCATATCGTGCCGCTCATGTAGGGTGGATTAAGCGATAGCGTATCCACCCTACATGTATGGTTTTATCCTTAAGATCCCTCCTAACGTCGGGACAGGCTTAATGGCATTGACTGGTGCTCCCGCTCGCTTAATTAAAACAATTTGAAATAGGAGTCCAAGATTTATCTTGGACGTCCATGCCAGCTAAAACGCATAATCAATCAACAACGGCGCATGATCAGAAAAACGCTCCTCTTTATAAATACTTGCGCCCAGCACCTTATCTTTCAAACCCGGCGTAATCACCTGATAATCAAGCCGCCACCCGGTATTATTGTCCCAAGCACGCCCCCGATTTGACCACCACGTATATTGCTCCGCCTCTTGATTAACCACGCGAAAAGCATCAACAAAACCCGCCGGCCCAAATAACTCATCCATCCAAGCCCGCTCCTCAGGCAAAAAACCAGAACGTTGTTGATTGCTGCGCCAATTTTTCAAATCAATAGGCTTATGGGCAATATTCCAATCGCCACAAACAATATACTCCTTTGACCCCTCTTGTAATTCACGTAAATAGGGCATAAACCTATCCATAAAACTAAATTTGAGAGTTTGCCGCTCCGTACCCGAACTGCCTGAATGCATATATAAAGAAACAATATTGACGCTGGGAAAACGCGCCTCCAAATAACGGCCTTCACTATCAATATCAGGCCAACCTATCCCCACAATGACTTCTTCAGGCTTATGACGGGCATACAAGGCAACGCCGCTATAACCCTTTTTTTCAGCGTCATGGTAATAACAATGATAACCGGACGGATGAAAGATAGGATCGCTCAATTGATGTTCTTGAGCCTTAGTTTCTTGAATACACACGACATCCGCGTTTTGTTGGGCTAACCAAGTGAAAAAGCCTTTTTTAGCGGCGGCACGGATGCCATTAACATTGACACTGATAATCTGCATTTTATTGTTGAACTTTGACATGATGAGTGTGACAGAAATCGCCTACTAGCCAATCTTCCACAAACCAACAGCCATCACCGCCCCAAACACTGAACTGATGAAATTAACTAAATCATTGTTTAACCAAACAAAACCGCGCTTGTGTACCGTTAACCTACCACAAGAATGCAACGGATAGCGTTCAGTCTCCGTCGAACAATGGGGGCAATCAAAAACAGCCTGCACCGTTGCCCCCAGCACCGAATCCAGCAACGAACCGCTCAAACCCGCCAGCGAAACAACCACCAAAATGAATACCATCGGCTGGATGGAGAACAAAGCAGTGACAGAAGCAATCAGCACCGCACCCCCAAGGGTAGCTAAAGTGCCCAAAAAAGTGACACCCCCCGACGTACCACATTCAACAAATTGACCCGTCGTGATCAAACGCGGAAGCTTACCACTCAACACCCCCAGCTCAGTCGCCCAAGTGTCCGCATTCACCGTTGCCATAGCCCCCGCGTAAGCGATCCAAGGCCAAAATTGATCCGGATAAAAAGCGTTCATGATGACCAGTAACGCACCGATACCCCCATTAGCAAAAACCTGCGCCCAATCACGTTGAACACCCTTAGCGAATTTATCGCCCAAATTAGCTTTGTAGCGACTAAAAGCACGAGAGAGCCCGCTTGAAGAAATAAAAAAAGTGAGCAACAACACAGCCCACGACAAACCGCCCAAGCCAAAAATAAAACCACCGATAATTGTCGCCGCCCACGCCCCGCTAATGGACAAAGCCCTGACACGCCACGCGAGCAAACCAATTAAAGCCCCTAATAGAAAACCGAATAAAATTTGTACAATCACCATATCATCAGCTTAGCTTAGATTCATCCAAGGAATAAGACACCTAGTTTTATGAGCATATTCATACCACTCATTTTTGAATTGTTGCCGCAAAATTTTCTCTTCCCTACTGATACGCTCAACTAGCCCCACTGAAGAAATGACAGCTAATAGTAGTCCCAAACTCGATAGAAAAACCAACGGAATACTAATAAACATTAGAATGCTACCGAAATCACGCGGATGGCGAACAACTCTAAAAGGACCATCAATAATCAATTTACAAGCTTGCCGATTTATACGCCATTGTTTGCACATATAAATAGAAGTCCAAATAGCAAATATAGCACCAAGCGTAAAAAGGAATACTCCGACATAACGCAAAGCATCGCCGCCCGATAATTGCATCCACTCTTGCCGATCCGAAAAAGGGGAAATCATCAAAAATAACAAAACCCCCATTGCACCCATAAAGGCAATCAGCATATTATCCTCCGCCTTCTCTTGAATCGGCAATCTGCTCCCGATCAAACCTTTCAATGGTATAAAAACGCCAAGAATAATAAAGAATGCAAATAATAACAATAACAGAATAGCACGGGCGGGGTGCGCCAATAAGCCGTTAATATCATCAAGTCCCCAACTTGTGAAGATAAGACTAAAAATCACAACGCCTATGCCAAAAATGGCAATTTTAATTTTTATGGAATTAAACATTTTTTTCACCTCAATAGATTCACTATGAACTGCTCTATTCTAAAACTTTTTTATTATATTATTAAATACTAAATAACATTGATTGAATAGAAGAATAGGAGTCCAAGATTTATCTTGGACGTCCAAGATAAATCTTGGACTCCTAACAAAAGAAATTGATGGAATTGGAAATTGGGAGGGTAAACCTGCGGGTTTTTGGCAACCCCGCAGATCTTAATTTTTAGGCTTAACCTAATAGCACGACACGAAAATCTTATAGCTCTTTCGCGTGTTCTGACAAATAGCTAGCCACACCATCTGGAGAGCCAGTCATACCAGCATCGCCTTTCTTCCAGCCAGCCGGACAAACTTCGCCATGATCTTCATTGAACTGTAAAGCATCAATCATGCGAAGCATCTCATCAATATTGCGCCCCAGTCCTAAATCATTGACCACCTGATGACGGACAACGCCATTCTTATCGATCAAAAATGACCCACGAAAAGCCACAGCCCCATTGGGTGTTTCCACATCATAATCTTTAGCGATGGCATGAGTCAAATCCGCCACCAAAGTATAACCCACAGCACCAATGCCGCCTTTATCTACCGGAGTGTTACGCCAAGCGTTATGCACATATTGTGAATCAACAGAAACGCCTATCACCTCGACATTGCGCTTTTTAAACTCATCCAGACGCTTATCAAAAGCGATTAACTCCGTCGGACACACAAAAGTAAAATCTAGCGGATAGAAAAACACCACGGCATATTTACCTTTAACCGCTTCACTAAATTTATAGTCACCAACGATTTCGCCATTGCCCAAGACGGCAGACGCTGTAAAGTCAGGAGCAGAACGCCCTACTAATACACCCATTCTTGATATCCTCTTTATTGTTACTATTAACATTTAGCTATATCACATAGCAATGGTGCAAGGTACGCCTGCACCTTGTGACATCGCAAAATTAATATAGGTACTATTCGTGTAAATGCAAGTGAAAATTACCTAGTACCCTCAGCTTGCACAAAGCCCCTTTAATGAGTACACCAAACTATTTTATTTTTTCGAGGAATTTATCAATGAGTATTGAAAAATCTCATGCATCTATTCGCGTGATTCACTGGATAATGTTTATCCTGTTTGGCATCATGTTTGTACTCGGCGTAGTGATGGTGGAATTCAAAGAATCCGAGCCTTGGGCAATGTATAGCTTCCACAAAGCAACGGGAGTATTATTATTTTTATTAGTCTGGCTCAGACTCATGCTTCGTTGGAAAACCCAAGTCCCGCCCCCTTCTGCTGAGATTAAGCCGCAGGAGCATCGCATTGCACAAAGTGTGGTTCATTTGCTCTACCTATTTATGATTATCGTACCTATCACAGGCTATGCCTTATCAAACATACATGGATATGACGTTAACTTCTACGGTTTGCCGCTGCCAAAATTGTTTCCCACCGTGGCGGAGTGGGAAAACATAACCAGTTTACTCCATGAATATTTGGCATATACTTTTTTAGGAATCATTACGCTGCATCTCCTTGGCATCATTAAGCATCATGTGAAAGGACAAGAAGTGTTGCGTCGAATTACTTAGATTAGAGCGTGTTTTAAAATTTTAGCCTTGAAATTTATTTCAAGGCGAGAGTTGAGCTAACTTATTATTTTGTTCATCTTCGGTTCCTTTATCCAAACGCCATATCGTGCCGCTACCCATGACTTTGTAAACTCTTTGAGGCATTAACTAACCTGCGGGGAAAATTCGACTGCCCCGTAGGTTTGCCGTTAATTTAAGATAAATGAACAGGAATGGGTGGAGTCCAGCCGGGGGCTCGGTGTTCACAGGTGACAGTCGTATAAATGCCGCCACGCACATTAAATTCAGCCCGTAAACGCATAAAGCGCGGCGCACATGCCCGCACTAAATCACTAAGAATTTTATTAGTGACAGCCTCATGAAAAGTACCCTCATTGCGATAAGACCAAATGTAATTTTTCAATGATTTGAGTTCGATACAAAGTTTCTCCGGCACATAGTCCAAAAACAGAGTAGCAAAATCGGGTTGCCCAGTTTTTGGGCACAGACAGCTAAACTCAGGAATACGGATATGAATTGTATAATCACATTCTGGATTAGGATTATCAAAAGTTTCAAATATTTTAGTAGTTCGGGTTGGCATCAATTATCCTTTGTCTCAAGCATAGCTTGCCGTTGCAGTGCAATAAACTCATCAGCAGCATTATAATCTTGCATTTTCAAATTATGGTTGCGTACCGCACATTCAAGTAGTACAGCCAGATTACGCCCTGGCGCAACGGGTAAGCTGAATTCTGGGATATCTACACCAAGGATGCTGCGGAAACCTGAATAGCCTTGTAAACGATCGATATTTTGTAAACCTTCAGGTGTCAGGTGTTCTAGGTGTATAACCAGACGCAGGAATTTCTCTTTTTTGACAGCACTTGAGCCAAAGAGGGCTTGTACATTCAAAATTCCTAAGCCACGCACTTCTAAAAAGGGACTCATCTCTGATAAAGGACAAGCCCCACTGATCGTTTGGGGTGCAATTCTGGAAAATTCAGGGGCATCATCAGCAATTAAACGATGTCCTCGACTAACCAATTCTAATGCTAATTCACTTTTACCCGTGCCACTTTCGCCCGTAATCAGAACACCCGTGCCCAACACATCCATAAAAACACCATGCATAGTAGAGCGTTGTGCTCGTAGTCTAGCTATAGTCGTATGTAGATAATTAATCAAGTTTTCGCCAGACAATTGGGATGAAAACAAAGGAATCTGGTAGTGATCGGCAGCCTGCTGCAAATCAGCAGGCACCTCTGGACACTCAACCATGATAATGCAAGCCAGATTCTCATTTTCAAAGAACTGCTTAAGTAAATCTTGATAAACGTTTATGGCAAGGGCATCTAAATAGGCCAATTCGTAGGGGCTGATAATTTGAATTTGGGGCGGGTGAATTAGATTAAGATAACCAACATTGGCAAGTTTTTGGTCAGTTTCCAACAAAATAGCGCGATGCTCACCCCCCACCCCTGCGAGCCGAGTTAATGCTAAGCCATCAGCATTATTTTTAAAGAGTTCTTTGACACTGAGTTGGATCATAACAAATCAGGTGGCGGCTGCCAGTGGGTTAACAGCTTAAATTTTTCTCCGCAGTTCTCAGACTGACGCAGCTTTTCACAAAACTCGTTTTCGCTAAACAGATGAGCCAATTGGGCTAGAATTTTCAAGTGTTCTTCTGTGGAATGTTCTGGCACCATCAAGGCAAATAGTAAATCGACGGGTTGTTTGTCAACCGCGTCAAAATCAATACCCTTCTCAAGTTGTAAGAAGGCAGCTAAGGTGACATTGCATTGAGCGACTCTAGCATGGGGAATCGCAATCCCTTTGCCAAGACTGGTGCTTCCTAATCGTTCACGCTCCAATAAGCTGTCGAAAATGTCGTGATTCGTCAGTGACGGGCTTTCTTTCGCCAGCAATTCGCCAAAGTATTCAAGGACACGTTTTTTGCTGGTAGCTTCGACATGACAGTGTATCCGTTCTGGTGTCAAAATGTCTGAGATTTGCATGTGAAGTTATCAGTTATCATAAAACCAATATCAGTTATCAGTTATCAATAAGAAAAAAGTCTATGTCGCCACGCAGGTTTGCAACCTGCTGAGCTTGCCGGAGCAGGTTTGCAACCTGCTCCGTAACGTTTTAGAGCTGCTGAGCTTGCCGGAGCAGGTTTGCAACCTGCTCCGTAACGTTTTAGAGCAGCTTATAAAAATAAAACTATTCAACCGGTTGAGCTTTTATACCCCCTTGAGATTGACGATGGTCTTTGAGTTTTTCCTTGTGTTTTTTAATTTGTCTGTCCAATTTGTCGGTCAAACCATCAATCGCAGCGTACATATCTTCATGTTCAGCACTAGCAAACAGATTAGCGCCATTGACGTGCAAAGTCGCATCCGCTTTTTGACGCAGTTTTTCAACACCGAGAACGACATGCATATTGGTAACATGATCAAAATGACGTTCTAAACGTTCCATTTTGCTGGAAACGTAATTACGCAAAGCGGGAGTAATTTCAATGTGATGGCCGCTAAGATTGAATTGCATATGTGCGCTCCTTTGTAAATTGTGAATTAAGCAATTGTGACGATCATTTTTAAATCTTTACACCGAACCATACCCGTAGAAAGGTCTTTTTCAATTCCCAACTAAGCGTTTCCTCTCATTGGAAGGCGGAATAAGCATCGCTTCGCGGTATTTAGCAACCGTGCGTCTGGCTACCTTGATTCCTCGCTCAGACAAGAGAATTACGATTTTATTATCACTAAAAGGCTTAGTTGTATTTTCAGCCGCAATCAATTTCTTAATCATAGCACGAATGGCAGTAGAAGAGCATTCGCCACCCCGATTAGTGTTAAGGTGACTGGAAAAGAAATATTTAAGTTCAAAGAGCCCTCGGGGCGTATGAATATATTTTTGGGTAGTCACACGAGAAATGGTCGACTCGTGCATATTCAACTCCTTGGCAATATCATCTAATACTAACGGTTTCATAGCCTCTTCACCATACTCAAGAAAAGCGGATTGACGTTTCACAATACATTTAGCAACTTTCAATAAAGTCTCATGGCGACTATTTAAACTTTTTATAAACCCGCGAGCGTCTTGTAAATGATTTCTTAAATATTTTCTATCATCACGATGCTCTTTGTTAACGTCAATCTGTCGGTACAGACTAGCATAGTGAGCATTAATACGCAGTTTCGGAGAAGTTTCAGAATTGAGTTCAACTTTCCACCGATCTTTGACACCTTTGACTTTTTTCACAAAAACATCGGGTATCACATAAGTCGTCTGCGAGGGTTCAATTTCGGCACCGGGGCATGGTTTGAGGGATTGAATAATCTTAACGACTTCTCGCAATTCTTCACGAGTCAACATCATGCGTTTGGTTAATTGTGCATAGTCGTGTGTGCCCAAGACTTCCAAGTGGTTTTGAACTAGAGACTTAGCTTCTTTTAACCAAGGCGTGTCTGCTTCAGATTCTGCCAATTGTAATAGTAGACATTCCCTTAAATCGCGTGCGCCCACGCCAACAGGGTCAAAATGTTGAATGCGAAGGAGTACGGTTTCTATGGTGGAGACAGGCATACCTAAGCTTTGTGCAATTTCTTCTACTGATGCACATAAATAGCCATCGCTGTCTATAGCATCAATGACAGCTATAGCACAGACACGATCTAAATCGCTAAAAGGGGTCAAATCCAGTTGCCACTGCAAATAGTCTTGTAAAGTTTCAAGGGTACTCCCTTGTTCTTTGTCGTTGACTTCGCGGGTGGGGTAGTCATACGGAGAAAGAGTGCCGTCATAAATATCTTCCCAGTCACTATCAATCGCCAGTTCCTTAGGAATGTCGTCGGCGAGAGTATCAGGCGCACTTTCCTCCTCGTCTAAGCCGCTCGACAAATCCTGATCGTCGGCATTCTCATACTCCTCATCTTCTGCCATTTCCAACATAATGTTAGAATCCAAAACCTGCTGAATTTCCTGATGTAATTCATGGCTAGATAACTGCAAGAGACGAATCGCCTGTTGCAATTGTGGTGTCATGATAATTTGCGGACCTAGACGTAGTTGGATAGCTGCTTTTGTCATAATCGCTTTTTTTTAATCCCCTTAGTGGGCAGTGCCTGAATCCTCCACGGAATTACAATCTAAAATCTTGGCCCAGATAGACCTCTTTGACATGTTCATTGTGTAATATACTCTCTGGTGTCCCTTCCGCAATCAATTGTCCTTCATTAACAATATAGGCACGATCACATATACCCAAGGTATCACGCACATTATGATCGGTGATTAAAATGCCAATATCTAAACTGCATAAATGGGCAATAATTCGCTGAATATCCAGCACAGAAATTGGATCGATCCCCGCAAACGGCTCATCAAGCAAAATAAACTGCGGCTCAGAGGCTAAAGCACGGGCAATTTCAACACGCCGTCGTTCCCCCCCCGATAAACTCATGCCGATATTTTTGGCTAAGTGTTCTATATGCAAATCTGCCAACAGAGACCCAAGTTTTTGTTTTCGCTGTTTTTTTGTAATATTTTGCACTTCAAGAACAGCCAGAATGTTATCGGCAACGCTCAGTTTACGAAAGATAGAAGCTTCTTGCGGTAAATAACCCAACCCCATCTGTGCCCGCTTATGCATCGGATAGCGAGTTATATCTTTTCCACCAAGAGAAATGGTGCCTTGATCAGGCGTAATTAGGCCAACTATCATATAAAAGCTAGTGGTTTTGCCTGCACCATTTGGCCCTAGCAATCCCACGACTTCTCCGCTGCTGACATTGAGGTTGACCTCTTTGACAACGGCCCGAGATTTATACTGTTTCGCCAGATGCTGTGCTGAGAGAGTAGTCATTGTCATTTATCACTCTTTACGGGTTTAAAGGTCACTGAAATCCGTTCGTTTTCATGCTTGCCTTTATCCGCTTTAATGATACTACCATCGATATCATAAGTGATACGGGGAGCGGTCGAAATGTAAGAATCTTTTCCATTGATTTCCTTTCGTAACTCGGCCTTTTGTCTTAGATATAGTATATTTTTAAAGGCATCATATTCCATCTCATTAGCCTTAGCTTTGAGATATTCTCCATTGTCAAGATGTTGCACAAAGCGAACCGGTTTACCTTTAGCGACAATTTTTTTAATTTCTTGTTTTTGCGTGTAATTCATCGTCACCTTCTTAGCATTAATGCGGATGGAACCTTGGGTAATAATGACTTTGCCCTCATAAGTGACAACTCTTTTGATATTGTCAATCGTCGCTTTATCAGCCTCAATATTCATGGGTTGTTCGCTATCGGTGGATAGCCCAAAAACGCTATTCCACAATAACACACCTATAAAGAGTAACGCGATCTTATGGAAGTACATAGTGTCCTCGCACTTGTGAGAGTAAGTCCACCCGTTCCGTGGACAAAAAAACACGCATTCCTACGCTGTGAGTTTCAGCGTTGTTACTGATAATCGTCGTCGGAGCGGTCGTTTCTGCGTGTTCTGTATCAAGTTGCACCCGCACATCCCGTGATATAATTTCCATTTGTTGCCGTCCTAAGATCGTATTACCGAGTAGCCACACTTGATTGCCATCGGGCGATATTTCACCCTGTTCGGCACGCACCGTCCACGTCGGCAGCGCTTCCTTATAAAATACCATATAAGGTGCGATCAACGTCGCATTACTGTCTGGATAATGTATCATTGTTTCGGCTGTCAATTGATTTTTCAACTGACCTTGTTCATCCATTTGGGTGCTTTTAAAATTTTTAAGCGTATAATCAAAAACCTGAAGGCTGCTTTCCGTCTGCTTGGAAAGATCATCATCCGAGCTACGCACGAGCCAAGTTGTAGCCAGTGCTAAACTGATTAAAACGAGCCAACCGCCCCAACGATTTAACATGTCATCACCCTATTCTATTCCAAAACGACTCAATTGACCCCCCAAAGTCCCCTGTGCTTGCATGATTAATTCACAAACTTCTCGCGCTGCACCGCGTCCACCCGCAGCCTGCGTTTGCCAATGGGCATATTTGACCACTAAATCATGGGCATCCGCCACTGCAATGGCTAAGCCTGCCTGTAACATCACCGGCACATCAATGAGATCGTCCCCCACGTAGGCCACTTGTTGGGGTTCCAAGTGTAATTGTTCACACAATTGTTTGAATGCAGAGAGTTTATCAAGTTTGCCTTGAAATACATGCTCCACCCCCAACGACTGCATACGGTGTGTGACGACGGCTGAATTTCTAGCCGTGATGACACCAATAATCACCCCCGTTGATTGCAGCAATTTCATGCCTAAACCGTCACGGGCATAAAATGCTTTATATTCTTGTCCATCACCGCCTAAATAGAGACTACCATCCGTCAATACACCATCAACATCAAACACGACTAGGCGAATGAGGGCCGCTTTTTCAATTATAGCTTTCATGATTAAACCACTCGCGCTCGTAATAAATCATGCATGTGCAACACACCAATCAAACTCTGCTGTCCCTCTATCACCAGCAACACCGTGATTTTATGAGATTGCATCAAACTCAAGGCTTCGACTGCCAAACAATCAGCCGCCACCGTTTTACACGGTGCCGTCATCACCGAGGTGATCATTGTACTGTTAAACTCAGTGATACCGGTCAGTCTCACAGTTCGTGTTCTGACTTTTGATTTCACCCTGTACCACTGGTCTTCAAAACCGGACATGAGACTTTCGCGCTCATCCGGCTCCTCGGCACTTATGTAGTCTAACATAAGTAGTTAAATTTCAACTACAACTCGTCTTTCGACGTATCCAGTAGGTCATTATATCATTATCCCTAGTGGATAGACTGCTATAACATTGTTGTCATTCCTTGACGTGTCACCCCTACCTCCACTGATTTCTCGGAATAGGGTGTCAGGTTAGTAAAACGTTCTTTGGTCTTTTCCACCGCCTATAAACTGTCCCTCTTTCTTACGCCGCTGAATTTCTTCAGCGTGTAGTCTATCGTGACAATGGCGATGTACTAATACCAAGTTTTTATACTTATCACTCCCACCTCGACTCTTAAAAGTCTTGTGGTGAGATTCTAACAAGTCTTCATTGGTAAATCTGCCCCCACATTCAGGACAAATCCCATTTTTATTTTTAAGCACTTTTGCCTTTGATGGTGTGATGTCTCCATATCCTTTGGACAGTCGGGCTGCCCAGTAGGCTGTATCTCCATCATAATAAGAGCGGTCAAATTGCACCCTTGTGTGAGACCCGGTTGGTACTTTGTGTTTTGAGTATCCCTTCAAGGCATGTGTATAACCATCTCCTTTCTTAGCCATAAATACCCAATTCTTACCATCTTTGTATCCAAAGTACTTTTCAATTATCCAGTTCTTACTTTTATTAGGGTGTTTTCTCTTTGCCCACCAGAATAGTCTTTCCCATAGAAAATAGTCTAGTTTACTGAAAGCCTCATTAGAATGAAATTCTTTATAATAATTACACCAACCAGTGATTTTGGGCTGTAGCTTTGCTATAAGCACCTCGGGTTTAACCGACTTATGTTTAGCTATAGTCTCACTGATTGTCTTCCAGTGACCGTGAATTTTTTCCTTGGTAGGTTCTACTCTCATCCCATGACTTGCATTAGCTTTATTCTGTTCAGTTTTGGAGCCTGCTAATAGTTTCAGTCTGTACGTGCCTTTAATCTTGTTTTCATAATGCCTGATATTAAATCCTAAGAATTTGAAACCCTCGGTAGAATGTACAATCTTAGTTTTTTCTTCAGACAATTCTAAGCCGCGTACTTTCATCCAATTGACGATGTATTCTCTGGCAAGTTCTATTACCTTTCTATCCTCATGTACAACTACGAAATCATCTGCGTATCTGATAACTTCTAGTTTTAAGTTTGGTCTGCACTTATATTTATTGCCAGTTTTTTTATTGGTAACAGTACTTATTGTTGTCCGTCCAACTTCTATCTTTAGCTTTTTGTCATTTCTTAGATACTCGATTAAATCCGACTCTAATCCATTTAGAGCTATATTGGCTAACAATGGGGATATAGTCCCCCCTTGCGGCGTACCTTTCAGTGTTTCATACTCCTTTTGGGAGTACATGTATCCAGCTTTCAGCCATTTACGGACAACTGGTCTCCAATACTTATCAATTTGCTTTAACAGAAATTTGTGGTCAAAGTTATCAAAACAGCCGGTTATATCTGCATCAAGGACGCTTTTTGGTTTTTTAATTAATAGTGACGCAATCTTCTCGATAGCGTCTTTAGCCCCTATTGCCGGTCTAAAGCCGTAACTATTTGGCTCAAATTGCGCCTCATAGTATGGTTCCAATGCCATTTTTGTCAAGGCTTGCATTGCCCTATCAAATATGGTAGGTATTCCCAGCGGTCTCTTTTTACCATTTGCCTTTGGAATGTATATCCTCTTAGCCGGTTTAGACTCATACGAACCCCATTCATATCGGGATGTCGTTTTTACTTTCTGATACAGTTCCAATTTCTGTTTAGGCGTTTTAGCTAATGCGTTGTCAACTCCAGCGGTGCGTTTGCCAGTATTATCAGTTGTTACCCTCCTGACCGCTAATAGAGCTGCGCTATGTGATACTTGTAATAAATAACTAAGACTTAATGCTTGTTTATATCTACCTGACTTTGCAGCCTTGTAAATGCGTTTTTGCAGATTGAGCACCACCCTACTAACCCGATTCCAGTTAATAAGGTTCCAATCGGCAACGATGACACGGCGGCCACCTCGCATAGTTGTGACCTTACCGTTCATGATTCGGTAGTTCGGTGTAGAAATCACTATTTTATTAACTCACTCTCTGTTAATACCTTTTTATATGACATTTCACTGTCAAAATCTGTGTTTTGCACTTACAACTAAAGTTGTTCCGTGAGCCATTCAGCATATATCAGCTCCCCCATGGACGGTTTCACTGACCATTGGCTTTCGGCTCAATCCTACCCTACGGTGATGTTACCGCGTCTTTGGGACACAGCCTCTTGCCTTCCTGCAAGTATCGTAAACCGTAGTTTTTCCCCGTTCCTACATGATGTCTGTTACTGGATACTTAGGCTTTAACTATAAACGGATGTGTATTGTCCAACCGAATTAGAATATCCATACTCCTAATCCCTAAAAACCTGTTATCAGCACGCTGATTGGTCATTACCGCCTTGCATTAAAACCATCTATCCTACGCTTGCCCTTTGGAGACTTTGATACCCTTGCACTGACCCTTGTTCTAAACAAGAAGCCGGGTATTGCTTTCTGCCCGATTGGATGGGCAGGTAGTTAGACCATCATTCAATGGCAACTACACCATCATGTAAGTTTATCCACGTTCATATCCTAGAGAATATGCGTGTAAGGCTTTATTTATTCACGATTTTTGTCGCTACTGATTAGGCCATTTCGGGTCGCACATGAATATCTACCCGTTTATCATCAAACGCACGACGTAAATCACCATCAGTAAATATGCCCCTGACATGTCGCCCATTCTCAACAATGGCAGCCATGCCTAAACCTTTACGAGTCATTTCTACCAACGCATCACGCAATGTTGCCGTGATAGGCACAATCGGTATTTCTTCACCCGTGTGCATAATATCACGCACTAATAATAACAGACGACGCCCTAAACGTCCCCCCGGATGTGAGCGGGCAAAATCCTCAGCACTAAACCCTTTGGCTTCAAGTAGCGCAATCGCTAAGGCATCCCCCATGACGAGGGCTGCCGTTGTACTAGACGTGGGCGCTAATCCCAATGGACAGGCCTCTTTTTCGACGCTGACATCAATATTGACAGTCGCTGCCATCGCCAATGTTGAAGTCCTATTTCCCGTCAGAGTAATTAAGGGTACAGTTGAGCGTTTAATAAGGGGTAAAATTGTCAAAATTTCCTCAGTTTCGCCGGAATTTGACAACGCTAAGACCACATCTTTTGCTGTAATCATCCCTAAATCGCCATGACTGGCTTCGCCGGGGTGGACAAAAAATGCTGGACTGCCCGTACTGGCTAAGGTGGCCGCGATTTTACTGCCGATATGTCCAGACTTGCCCATGCCTATGACGACAATGCGCCCCTCACATTTAAGCATAAATTCACAGGCATGTACAAACGTATCATCAATCCGTGGCGCGAGAGCGGCGACGGCTTGACTTTCTGTCTGTATCACCGCCAATCCCAAGGCACGTAGTTTATCGGCTTCATTGGCTGACATCATTAATACCTATGCTACACTAAAAATACTGATAAAGGTATTTTGGAATCCAAGATTTATCTTGGACTCGCACCCGCCCAAGATAAATCTTGGACTCCAAATACCACGTTCTCATGAGCCCTACATGATAAAACAATTACACCAATACGCCCAATTAATGCGCCTACACCGTCCCATTGGCATTCTACTATTACTATGGCCAACCCTTTGGGCATTATGGATAGCCGGCAACGGCTATCCCGATCTGCTAGTGACAAGCGTCTTTATTTTAGGCGTTATCTTAATGCGATCAGCAGGTTGCGTCATCAACGACTACGCAGATCGCAACATCGACCCGCATGTGCGCCGCACCCGTGAACGTCCCCTTGCTGCAGGGCGCGTCAGTGAGCGCGAAGCCTTAATATTGTTTATCATCTTATGTTTGCTCGCTTTTGGGCTAGTCTTATTAATGAATGCCTTGACCATTGCCCTATCCCTGGTAGCCGCACTCCTAGCAGCCACATATCCCTTTATGAAACGTTACACACACTGGCCGCAAGTCTATTTAGGCGCCGCCTTTGGCTGGTCAATCCCCATGGCTTATGCCGCGCAAACCGGCACAGTGCCCACATTAGCATGGTGGTTATTTATCACAAATGTGCTATGGACAGTCGCTTATGACACCATGTATGCCATGGCAGATCGCGAAGAAGATTTAGTGATTGGCGTCAAATCCACCGCGATTTTATTTGGCAAGGCGGACAAAAGCATCATCGCAGCTTTGCAAATCGCAGTATTACTACTATTATATTGGATAGGGCAACAAATTCATTTAAGTAGCCTGTATCTTATAGGATTAACGGTAGCGGCGAGCTTAGCGATTTATCAACAATGGCTGATTAAAGATCGCAAACTGGAACAGTGTTTTCAAGCCTTTTTGAATAATAACTGGTTTGGAGCAGCAATTTTTGCCGGCATTGCCGCCCACTATTATTGGGGTTCATAAAAAAATGCGTTTATTGACAGTTTTCGCTCTCAGCCTTTGTCTACTGCAAACAAGCTACTCAGCAACGCCCAAAATTATTGGTGGCGAACGAGCCAATTCGGGTGAATGGCCTTGGCAAGCCGCGATTATCCGTCGCGGCTCTGACCCGTTTAATGGCCAGTTTTGTGCTGGTACTTTGATTCATCCTTCTTGGGTACTCACAGCGGGACATTGCGCTGAAGGAGAGACAATTGATAGCATCGAAATCTTGTTGGGCCAAACTCGCCTGAGTAACGTAGGGACTGGAGAAATCATTGGGGTTAAGCAGATTATAAAGCATCCTGATTATGAGTCTGGTGTTGGAAACCCGGGATGGGATATCGCATTGTTGCAACTTAAAAAACCTTCTAGCCAACCGGTGTTACGAGTAGCCGATCCTTACAGTGGTTTAACCACTCATGGCACGATTGCAACCGTGATAGGCTGGGGAGCAACAAGAAATGACAATCCAGTTTATCCAGAATATTTGCGACAAGCGACTGTGCCAATTGTTTCAAATGAAATATGCAATGCGCCAAACTCTTATGACGGCGATGTGAAGGACACCATGCTTTGTGCCGGCTTTGCAGCCGGTGGCACGGATGCTTGTGTTGGCGACAGTGGTGGCCCCCTCGTCGTAGAAACTAACACGGGCTGGCAACAAGTCGGTATTGTCAGTTGGGGGATAGAGTGTGCCCTGCCTAACTTTTATGGCGTTTATACACGTTTGCCCTTGTTTCAAGACTTTATCGCTGAACATGTGTGTGAGGACATTCCCCCCACGCCACAGTTAGAAGTGAATATCGAAGGGCAGAAAGCCACAGCTTCTTGGCATCCGGTAGCGAATGCACAGGGTTATCAGTTTTATTATGCGCCCTATTCTAACCCTATTAGTAAGGTGACTTTGGATAATATACACAGTTTTGATAATAGTAAGGAGACCCAATTCTCAGCTAATTTAAAGAGGGGCGATAATTTTTGGGTAGCGGTGCGAGCCTATCAGGGCAATTGCTACAGTAATTATTCTAATCTTGGCGAGGTTATCATGCCTTAACACGGCTAGTACTATTTGCATAGTTGTTTAAAAATAGCTTAAATTGCTTTGGCTAAACCACACTATGAGAAAAATGAATTATGAACATCCGAAATATTTTATTAGATATTCACGCCTTAGAAGAAGAACTTTTGGATTTTGAACGAATATATGGTGTTCGTTCCGAAATATTCTATGTGGCTTATGCTAGGGGTGAAGAACCTGAAAATGATAATTGGGTTTTAGATTTTGGTGAATGGGCAAGTGTTTATCAAACTTGGCTAACTCGTCAAGCGGAATATCGAAATGCCGTTCAACAAATTCAACGCCAAACACCCACTTTAACCGGATTAATTCAACTGGCAACCGCATGAACAATCCATTACGAACCCCTGAAGATTACGAATTATTTTTATACACACTCGCAGAACAATTTCCGTCTGTGCGTAGTTCGACGCTGGTTTTTATTAGACGTGGGGCTACTTTGGCACGGGTAACCGGTGAATTACAATTTTAGCATGGCATCAAACTGGTTGTCCGTGAGCGTGTTTTGTATAACAACTTGCCTCTTACTATCCATTGGTACGGTTATGAAGTTTGGCAAAATGATGAAAAACTATATTGGTATGACTCACAACCACACCCGAATGATCCAACCTTAGCAAGTAGCCATCCTCATCATAAACACATTCCACCAGACATTAAACATAATCGTATTCCGGCACCCATCCTGAGTTTTACTCACCCTAATCTACCGGAACTCATTTTCGAGATTGAACAACTCATGGTTAAAATTGAACACAGTACAACGGATTAGGGCAGCCGATAAAACTTTTTATGGTTCCCACGCGCCGGCGTCGAGTGAGAGGATAACCTTTTTAAATTAAAGACAATAGGTTATATTTTTTTGTTGATTTGAATAAATCATAAATTGTGATTCCCACCTAAATCCGTTATAACTAGGGAGATAAGAATTATGTTACCACTTGGATTGTTATTAGGTAGTGTTGGTGTGGTGTCTGTTGGCATTCAGGCATACAAAAAGATGACAGAGACACCTTCTCCCTCAAACCCTCATAAACGACGCTTGGAAAAGTCTCAAAAAACCAAACCGTTGCTTACAGATTTGCATCAGCAACAAATGGCTGACATCTCATCTTCTACCACAGATAATGGTGAAATCCGTGAATTTGACCAAGAGACTAACTACTATCTTTCCATTTCGTCAGTTGGGCTAGGGCTTGCTACGGCTGGTTCTTTGGTTTTCCATCCCCTCAGTCTCCTGAGTGTGCCAGTGAGCATATATGTTAGTTTGCCCATTTTCAAGGATGTTTATAGGGGCATTGCAAAAGAACGCAAATTAAAGGTGGCAGTAATTGATTCCATAGGCATTATTGGTGGACTTGTTTCCGGCTATTACTTCGTGACTGCTTTCGCAACCTTTGTTTATTACTCAGCAGCAAAGCTTTTGAGTCAAACGAGGAATACTACCCAAAAAACGCTGATTAATGTGTTTGCTGAACAACCACGTTCGGTTTGGTTGCTCAAAAATGGGACTGAAATCGAAATTCAACTCCATGAATTGTGTGTAGGTGATATTATTGTAGTCAATGCAGGGGAAATCATAGCGGCAGATGGCATTATTACTGAAGGGATGGCGACTATAGATCAACATGCGCTTACAGGTGAAGCCCAACCTTACGAAAAATGAATTGCGGAAAAAGTGCTTGCCGCTTCCATTGTATTGACAGGTCGAATTTATATTCAAGTTGAAAAAACCGGCACTGAAACGATTGCCGCCCAAATTGGTGAAATCATAAATCACACCGCCAACTTTGAATTATCCCTCCAAACACGAGGCGAGAAAGTGGCTGAAAAAACTGTTTTGCCAACCTTGGCAGCCGGCACTTTAGCCCTATTGACTTTAGGACGTTATAGTTCCGTCGCGGTTTTCAATTCCAATTTTGCCGAAGTCATAAAGATTATAGGCCCTATTGGCATGTTGAACTTTCTTAATTTAGCCTCTAAGGATGGCATTCTCATCAAAGATGGACGATCTTTGGAATTGCTCAATCAGGTGGACACTGTCGTTTTTGACAAAACCGGCACACTAACATTGGAACAACCCCATCTTGGTAATATTTATACGTGCAATGGGGTTAAAGAAAATGACTTGTTGACTTATGCGGCTGCTGCTGAATACAAACAAAATCATCCGATTGCGAAAGCTATTCTTATTGCTGCCAGCGAGCGTACTTTAAATTTGCCAGAGATTGATGACAGTCAGTATGAAATCGGGTACGGAATCAAGGTTAAAATAACTGATCAACTCATTCGAGTGGGCAGTATCCGTTTTATGGAGATGGAAGGCATTGTCATACCTGCTGAAATAAATAGGCTACAACAGTCTAGCCATGAACAGGGTACATTGGCAACGGTTTATGTGGCTATTGATCAGCAACTAGGCGGGATGCTTGAATTGCACCCCACGATTCGGCCGGAAGCCAAACACATTATTCGTCAATTACGGCAACGCAACTTATCTATATATATTATATCTGGAGATCATGAACATCCTACCAAACAGTTAGCCGAAGAACTGGGTATTGACCACTATTTTGCCAATACCTTGCCACAAGATAAGGCTCAGATAATTGAAAAACTGCAAAAAGAAGGTAAATCAGTTTGTTTTGTAGGGGATGGCATCAACGATTCCATTGCTCTCAAAAAAGCTAAAGTCTCAATTTCCTTGCGTGGTGCTTCGACAGTGGCTACTGACACCGCTCAGGTTATTTTGATGGCTCAAACTCTCACGAAACTTGAGTATTTCTTTGAACTTGCTCAACGTTTTGACAAAAATCAAAAAACCGGTTTAGCAACAACACTTGTACCCGGTGTGCTTTGTGTGGGTGGCATATTTTTTCTACATTTTGGTATTATCAGTGCCATGATGTTCTACAATATCAGTGCCATTGCTGGTATAGGCAATGCTTTGTTGCCTTTGATCAAGCAGAAAATTGATTTTTTTGAAAAATCTGATTTATCACAGTGATGAGATTAAAGGCTAATGACATGGCCAAGAAATGGTGGGTTTCGCTTTTTGTGGGTTTCGATTTCTTTGTGCCGAGAAAACTTGAGAAATCTTTCACAAAAACTTTATCCTCGAAACGAGGCGGAGAGTTCTTTAACTCTTTCCAAGCTTAGCCCGGTCACATTGGCTATTTGTTCTACCGATAAAGTACCAAGGGCCAGCAAGTTACGGGCGGCTTTTTATGGTTCCCACGCGCCGGCGCAATGCCATATCGTGCAGAAAAAACCTTATCAATGTAGGATTGGTTCACTGGGAGCTTTGAGTTTGACGAAGCCCTGAGAGAGTTCCACATGTCATTATGCAAATTTATTCTGCATTTGGCAAGATAATAAAATATTTTTTTTAAAGACAATAGGTTATATTTTGGGGTTGATTTGATGACACCAATTCAACTATATTACCCACCACGCCACCTGATAACGGGAGTACTGATTCTCAAAATCAACCTAAATTTAACACGCTAGCCTGAAACGGCCTCTGACATTACCAAGTTATTATATTCGATTTAGACAAACTGGATATTTTTGAACAGGCGCAAATGGAATGCTTAATATTAGCATGGTCATTTATGCACGACGATGAAAATCACTTGTGTCCATTCTTAGATCGGCAGATAGAAGCATTACGTTTATCTGAACTTTGCATGGTTAAGAT
>JBDLJY010000081.1:0-22451 GCA_039714115.1 Pseudomonadota bacterium
GACAAACCTGACAGGTGTCAAAAACCTGTCAGGTTAATTTTTCATTGAATTTACAACGACCTGCCAGGTTTTGGATACCTGGCAGGTCTGAATTTTAGGCTTAACTTAATGGCATTGGGGTGCAAGGTACGCCTTGCACTCCTGAACTGAACTATTTGACTAACTCATCCTGCACTTTCTCAAGTTTGTCACGAGCGTCTTGATTGCCCTGATCGGCTGCCAGCGACAACCATTTTTCAGCTTCTTCCAAGTTCCGTGGTATTTCGATGCCTTTATAGTACATCATCCCTAAGCTCAACTGGGCATCCAGATTGCCTTGCTCTGCCGCTTTGCGATACCAGTGTATTGCTTGATCCAAATCTTTTTGGACACCACTACCAAAACGGTACAATGCAGCGAGTCGGAATTGGGCTTTTGCATGGCCTTGCTTTGCCGCTTCTCGAAATTTTTGGGCGGCTTGGATAAAATATCTGTTGTTATAAAAATCAATTCCTTGATTATATAATGCCTCAACATCGGGGGACTGAGGGGAAGTTCGAACAGTTGTTGTGTTCGTTGTTAGTCCCTGTTTCGTACAGCCTGACAGGCTTAAGGTGGCAGAGATTAGGGTTAATAGAAAAAGTGGAAGCAGGTACTTTTTCATTGGGCGATTTCTCCTCTTCAAAAGAATATCTTTCTATTATAGATGATATTATCCTGAGCTACCACTGAAGTTGCCCGCGGCTCAGTTAAAGAAAGGAGTGAAATTGGCGGAGAGGGTGGGATTTGAACCCACGGAAGGGTATTAACCTTCAACGGTTTTCAAGACCGCCGCCTTAAGCCGCTCAGCCACCTCTCCAAAGTTTGGCGCGTATTATCCTTGAAAACGTTCCTGTTTGCAAGCTTTTTTTTTAATTTTTAAATTTAATTTTTCAATGTCATAATAAAATTTTTTAATAAATAAAGTCCATTCCGCCCGTGCATCCCAATCGAACCTTGAGGCCCTTGCTGATTTCCACTAAATACATTAAAATGGTGCAAGGTACGCCTTGCACAGTCGGAGACAAAGAAAATGATTTTCAAAATAGAAAATTTAGGCATCATTGAAAAAGCTGAAGTCGATTTAAACAAAGACTTGATTTTGCTATGTGGGCATAACAACACCGGTAAATCTTATTTAGCTTATGGGATTTATCACTGGTTGACACTCAATAAAAAACAGGCACTCACAAACTCAGTTATCCTAAACAAGATTGCCGCTAAAATTGAAACAACCCAAGTCATCAATTTGGTTGATATTTTCCATGCCTGTTTAAGTCCACATAAAAAAGATGTTTTTAATCACCTACTCAAGCAGTATCAGCAAAGCTTGGGAGATTTTTTTGCGTCTCCCCATCAGTTTTCGGCAACCAAAGCTTATTTAGAGATTTCTGATAAAGAAATTGAAAACCGAATCCTTGACACTTTGCCCACGAATCAAGAGGGAGCCAAAGAAATTTTTCTCAAACTGATTAATAGCATTTTCAATTTTCGCGCTTACATCGCGCCCGCCGAAAGAAGTGCCATTAATATTTTCAGCAAAGAACTTTCCCTTACTAAAAATAAGCTTTTTGATTTATTACTAAAAAGTAATGGGAATACCAATGAAATGCTTGACTTGCTACGCAGTCGCGTCAGCCGTTACCCTAAACCCATCAGAGATAATCTGGAAATTGCAGAAGATTTAGCGCATCTGAGCCAAAGGGAAAGTGAGTTTGGCTACTTAGCGGAGGCGTTAGAGCAAGGCATTTTAAAGGGTAAAATCGAGATTTCTCCAGAAGGCGAAGTCAAATTTATTCCTAATAATGCACCGACTCAAAGTTTAGCACTGTATTTGACATCTTCGCTTGCCAAATCGCTTGCCAATCTGGTTTTTTATTTGCGTTATTTAGCGCACAGGGGGGATTATATTATTATTGATGAGCCTGAATTGAACTTGCACCCCGATAATCAAATTTTGATGGCGCGTTTTTTGGGGCGTTTAGTGAATGCTGGCTTTAAAGTCATCGCGAGTACACATAGCGATTATATCATTATGGAAATGAATACTTTGATTATGTTGACAAAGCCAGATGGGAAAACCGCCGACTTGATAAAAGAATATGGCTATGCTGAAAACCAATTGTTAAAACATGAGCAAGTGGGGGCTTATCTTTTTAAAGAAAACAGTCAACGCTCTGAAATCATTGAGGTGAGCGAAACAGGCTTGGATATTGAAACGATTGATGAAGTCGTCAAAGTTTTGAATGAATCATCACGGGATATTTATTTTACTTTGTTTGATTAAATTGTTATTAAGAGGTACTGCCTATGAAACACCCTATTCTCGATACAAGAACAGGCGAATATACCCCCCTCTCTCAAGTCGTCAATCAAGCACCGCCACCGCGCCCAAAACGGGGCTGTTTGGGACGGCTATTCTCGTCCATTATTTGGATGTTCGTCTTTTTCATGCTCGTGTTTTTTGGCTTAACGTTTGGGCGGCAATGGTATGATAGCATCATAAGAAAGCTAGACTATGATAAGACGGTACATTCCGATGGCTCTATAGTAAAAACTGGCATACGCACCCAAGTCAGCCCTACCGTCTCCTTGGTGTATAAAAATAAAGACGGTAAAAAAGTACGAGTCATTGCCGATGCTGAAGAATATTCTAAATTTGTGAATCAACAGGTGGCTCATTTGGAAAAGGACAGAAGTCAATTACTTGCACAAACTGAGACACAATTGAATGAGAAATTGACTGCCGTATTTGATAAGATGCGTGGACGTGTCGAACAGTTTGCCGATTGGTATTTTGCCTACCCCACAACCTATAAAATTTTGTGGGAAGCGACAACTTCTGCAACAAAACATGTCGTTAGCGCCTCGGCGATGAGTTTATCGGAGGCGGTGTCGTATGATGTGGAGAAGTATTTACATAAGCATTATGAGGATATTGTCCTGCGCCCTGAAATCTCTGATCCACAATTACAAGCCGCCTATCGAAAGGCGTTGCAAGCAGCGCATGAAAACTATATCAATGTGTTGTCGAAGAGGCAAGCCGATTTTCAGGCTTTTGTGTCAAAATATACGACCCATCTTGATGCTCCCGCGACTGAGGAGACTGTGTTAACTTTGGATTGGAAAAGCCAGTTTAATAAATTCAACGTGACTAATTATGAGAAAGGTGCAGAAGGGGCAGCCCTTGGGGCAGCCTTAGCCGGCGGCGGTGCTGTGGCGGGTAAAGCGGTAGGCGGTGCGGCTGGTAAAGGTGTTTTTGCCAAATTGTCGGCGCCCTTTGTCTCTAAAGCAGTACTGGCGGCTTCTGGCGGTGCATTAGGCACTTTAGGTGGTCCCATAGGGACTGTCATTGGAATTGTTGGCGGACTTGGGGTTGATTATGCTATCAATGAGGGTGTGGAATTGACGCAGCGTGAGACATTTATTGCTGATGTCAATGAAGCGGTGGCAACGACACAAGGTGAATGGGAAGAGCAGATGTTACAATCATTGCATGAGGCTATTAATATTTGGATGGATGATACTATTCAATTGCTGCCTCGTTATGAAACTTAATATTAGTTATCATAAATAGGATTTTTGAGGGTCTTGAGAATACCAAAAAATCCTATTTAGCTTATGGGATGGTTGACACTCAATAAAAAACACGCACTCACAAACTCAGTTATCCTAAACAAGATTGCCACTCAAATTGAAACAACCCAAGTCATCAATTTGGTTGATATTTTCCATGCAGGTTTAAGTAAAACAATATGGCTATGTTGAAAACCAATTGCTAAAACATGAGCAAGTGGGGGCTTATCTTTTTAAAGAAAACAGTCAACGCTCTGACTTCAGGCACAACTGTAATTTTAGAGACTTTAATGTGGAATATAGAGCCTTAATTTTTTCAACAAGAAAAATAAAACCCATAACAAATAAAAGATTTAAAGAACTTTATTTAGAATACCCAAATGGTTTAAAACACCAACATCTTCGTGCTGGCTAAATTTTTAAATTATATCATCATGTTACTAAGAGGTTATTGCCTATGAAACCCCCTATTCTCGATACAAGAACAGACGAATATATCCCTGTCTCTCAAGTCGTCAATCAAGCACCGCCACCGCGCCCAAAACGGGGCTGTTTGGGACGGCTATTCTCGTCCATTATTTGGATGTTCGTCTTTTTCATGCTCGTGTTTTTTGGCTTAACGTTTGGGCGGCAATGGTATGATAGCATTTTAGCACAGCTAGACTATAATAAGACGGTACATCCCGATGGCTCTGTGGTAAAAACTGGCATACGCACCCAAGTCAGCCCTACCGTCTCCTTGGTGTATAAAAATAAAGACGGTAAAAAAGTACGAGTTATTGCCGATGCTGAAGAATATTCTAAATTTGTGAATCAACAGGTGACTCATTTGGAAAAGGACAGAAGTCAATTACTTGCACAAACTGAGAGAGAATTGGATGAGAAATTGACTGCCGTATTTGATAAGATGCGTGGACGTGTAGAACAGTTTGCCGATTGGTATTTTGCTTACCCCACAACGTATAAAATTTTGTGGGAAGCGACAACTTCTGCAACAAAACATGTCGTTAGCACCGAGGCGATGAGTTTATCGGAGGCGGTGTCGTATGATGTGGAAAAGTATTTACATAAGCATTATGAGGATATTGTCCTCCGCCCTGAAATCTCTGATCCACAATTACAAGTCGCCTATCGAAAGGCGTTGCAAGCAGCGCATGAAAACTATGTCAATGTGTTGTCAAAGAGGCAAGCCGATTTTCAGGCTTTTGTGTCAAAATATACGACCCATCTTGATGCACCCGCGACTGAGGAGACTGTGTTAACTCTGGATTGGAAAAGCCAGTTTAATAAATTCAACGTGACTAATTATGAGAAAGGCCCAAAAGGGGCAGCCCTTGGTGCAGCCTTAGCCGGCGGCGGTGCAGCGGCAGGTAAAGCGATGGGAGGTGCGGCTGGCAAGGGTCTTGCGAGTAAAGCGGTTGCGGGGGCGGCTGGTAAAGGTGTTTTTGCCAAATTGTCGGCTCCCTTTGTCTCTAAGGCAGTGCTGGCTGGTTCTGGCGGCGCGATAGGCACTTTAGGTGGTCCCATAGGGACTGTCATTGGTGTTCTTGGTGGACTTGGGGTTGATTATGCCATTAATGAAGGTGTGGAATTGGCGCAGCGTGAGACATTTATTGCTGATGTCAGTGAAGCGGTGGCAACGACACAAAGTGAATGGGAAGAGGAGATGTTACAATCATTGCATGAGGCAATTAATGTTTGGATAGATGATACTATTCAATTGCTGCCTCGTTATGAAACTTAACACGGAGAAAAAAATGGAAATAAAATGTATTTTAGTCGGCATAGCTGGTGTAATCGTTGGAGCAGTCGCACAATATGTATTTTTAATACACTTATGGCCTAATCGCCACAAAACCTATACCTGGATATTTACATTCAGAAACCATAAAAAACTCGGAGAGCCGTGTGAAACTGATTTAGTGCTTGATCGCGACGGCTATAGTCTAGGCTACAGTTTCGAGCGCAAATGTGCCCTATGGGCTTCCTACATTATCTCAAAAGGTTCTATCGGGATTGATATAGACAGAAGTAATGACTTTGATCCTGATCTTGACATACCGGAAGAATACCGAGTTCAACCGGACGACTTTAGGAATACCGGTTATGACAAAGGCCATCAGGCACCCAGCGCCGCGATTGATTTTAGTCGAAAAAGTAATGATCAGACTTTTTTGATGTCAAATATTGTATTGCAAGATCCAAAATTAAATCGTCAGGCATGGGGACGTTTAGAAGGGATAATCCGAGGCTGGACGCATACCAAAGGTAAGTTACTTGTTACCACTGGTCCCATATATGGTGAAACGCCTGAATTGGTTAACGATATTCCTGTCCCTGAACGTTTCTACAAAGTCGTGTATTCTTTTGAACATAAGCGAGCTATCGGGTTTATTTTTCCCAACGAGCCCGTCAAAGGCAATCAGATATGGGAGCACGCTATGTCGGTTGAAGAGGTGGAAAATGAAACTGGCTATCAATTTTTTGATAAACTCGGCAACAGTGGGCAGGAAATTAAGGCTGAGTTAGATGTGTCGTGGTGGGAAAAGAAATAGTAGGTTCGTGCAAGGTACGCCTTGCACTCCTGGTGTTAAGGGTAGGAGAGCCAAAGGAGTAGAATATGAGCGCAAGTCAATTAGCAGAGGTTTTAGAATCTGAAACTTATCCCGACAATGATGGAAAACCAATGGCTGATAACACGATACAATTTCGCTGGATTACAACGATTGTGGGAGAATTAGAAGATATGTTCCGCGATGATCCGAATGTTTTTGTCGCGGGAGATTTGTTATGGTATCCCGTTGAAGGTGAAACTAAAATTAATCGAGCCCCCGATGCGATGATCGTTTTTGGTCGTCCCAAAGAGGATCGAGGTTCTTATAAACAATGGGAAGAGGAAGACATCGCACCACAATGCGTGTTTGAGGTGTGGTCATCAAGCAACCGCGAAGGCGAGATGCAGAAAAAGTTTGCTTTTTATAATCGTTATGGGGTTGAAGAATACTATCTCTATGATCCTGATACGGGTTTACTGGCGGGGTGGCTGAATGGTGGCAGCGGCTTATTGCCTATTTTGCAGATGCAAGGCTGGAAAAGTCCCCGATTGGGCATTCGTTTTGAACTTGATGGCAACCATTTATCTATTTCTCGTCCTGATGGTAGACGTTTTGCGTCCTATCTTGAACAAGCACAACGAGCGGATGGAGCGGAGCAACGCGCCGAGGTGGCGGAGCAACGCGCCAATGCTGAAGCCGAAGCCCGACGTCATGCTGAAGTCGAAATTGCTCGCTTGAAAGCATTACTGGCTGAAAAATAGCCTATTTTTTTATCGTTCCCAACCTCCGGTTGGGAATGCCTGCCCGCCACGATATGGCATTGAGGTAGATACGCGGACGGGCATTGCGAAAAGATTACTGGTTATGAATTCTCCTCAGATGTCTCTGAAGACGATCTACTCTAACATCTACTCCACATTCTGGGCATCGCTTTAATGGCTTTTTCGGTGGTTCGTTTTCATCGTAACCGAACACGACTCTTCCAAATTCCTGTTGAATGGGAGGTTTGGGCTTTTCTTTCACAAATCCAGTCCCTCTTTTGGCACGTTGATAATTAGCTTGACAGACTTGATGTGAACTGATAAGCTTGCCGAAATTAATTTAACTTAAATAATTATGGGAGGCGTGAAATGTCAGACATTAAATATGCCCACAAAATTTTTTTTCAACATGATGACTTAACTGAGGAGTATCGGCGTAATTTTAATAAGCCAGGTGTCATTGGTTATTATGGCTTTCCTGACGAGCCAAAGGATAAAACATTTTGTTTATGTTTGGATAACGGTGAAATAATTGCCTTAGGTGATTCTTTGGGTTCGGTTGATAAACACCTTCAAGATTTATACTACGCAGATCAATTGGATTTTTTGGAACCTGAAATACCTACCAAGACTGCACCTCAATTCGAGGCTAATGTTGCAGCGGAGCAAAAAGAAGAATTTAAAGCGGTTAAAATCACCCCGAAAAGACAAGAGTTATTAAATCAAGTAAGCAAGATAAAAACATGGGGTAGTGGCGTTATTGCCAAAATCGCATCTAATTTAGGCAGAAAAATAGGTGCTGTAAGACAAATGTTATCAGTTTTAACAAAAAAAGGTTTATTGGTTCGCATTCGGCGTGGTCAATATGCTTTATCAAGCGAGCAAGCGTAGGGTGCGTCCTACGCACCGCACCATCTCCGCTGAAACTTGAAAAAGGTGAATAGAGATGAGAGTAAATAGAGGATATAAAACGGATACAACTGCTGGGGATAGAAAAATTCTCTTTTGCGAAGGGGGAATATAAAGAAAAGAGAAGAATTTAAATTAGAATACCGCAAAGAAATTGATTTCGTTTGGGCTGTTTTTGATAAAGACGACGCTGATGAGAATGAAACAAAAATTAATAGATTTAATGATGCTTTTAAGTTCGCAGAACGGGAAAATCTTCAAATTGCATACAGTAACGAAGCGTTTGAATTATGGTTGTTACTTCATATAACCTATCTTGAAGAAAGTAAACCGTTGTCTCGTCGCAAAATTTACGATAAATTGCAAAGTCAAATCATAAAATATGCTGATAAATACAATGACTATGAGTATGATCATTATAAACCTAACAATATTATAGTATAGAAATAATCAATGAAATTGGCAATGAGGAACAGGCAATACAAAAAGCAAGCAAATTACTTGATTACCACAAAAATAAAAAACCTATTGAAGCCAACCCAAGTACAAAAGTTCATATTCTTGTTAAAGAATTACGAGATTGGATATAATTTTACAATAATTGAGCAATGCTATTGGACGTAGGTTAGTGTTCGATAACATTTAACTGATAACTTTATTTATAATCCTTACGTTTAAGGCATTTTGGAGTCCAAGATAAATCTTGGACTCAGAATTCTACGTTACCCGGCACTTAATGGCATTGATCCTACGCTTGCTGAGTTATGAGTCAGTCAATGCGACTTGCTCTAGTTGTTTCAATACGCTTAAAACTGTATATAACTCATTGCCCGGATTCCGAAGTTCAAACACCCTAGATAAGGCATATTGTGGGGTTTTCCCTTTTACTAATTTGATAAAGACAAAACTTCCTCCAGTTGTTATCATGCCAAAGCAAGGTTTGTCTTGATTCTCATTAGCCAACACTAAGTTGAAATAACTCGCCTTCACTCGATCCATGACTTGTTTATCTAATTCGGTTATTTCTGGCAAATCCGTTTGCCATTCAGGAAAAAATTGTTCATCATTGCTCAGTTGAAGCTCGAATTGAGTTTCCAAGTCATGTAATGAAATGTCAGTCGCACGAATAGTTTGACTCATCGTATTTTTCCTTTGATAATGGTATTCTGAGTCCAAGATTTATCTTGGACGGACAATGCAATGAGCTTTGCCGTAGTCTTAAACGTTGACCCCGCACGCGGGGGACGGGGTTGCAAACCCAATGCCATTAAGTTAAGGGCAAATTATTGAATTTTTTAGCAAAAAAAAAATATGTGCCCCCGCTACGCGCTCATCGTTATACACAAGTGTCTTTCCGACTTGAGCCTTCGATTTTTTTGACACCGGCTTAAAAATCCTATTTTTTGAAAAAATCGGATTTTTTTGACACCAACCTTAAAAAAACTTGTGGTATTGGTATCCCGTCTATTAAGGCTTAGCTAAGGATTGATCGTTCCAAAAAGCCCTTAACGACTGGTGCCATAGAAGTGAAAGCCACTCTAAATCTCGAAGGAGATAATACTTCAGTCACCTTAGCATATAAATCGCTTGTCACCTCCTTACCCGCTGCATCAAATAAAATGATTTTCAAATTCGAGTGTTTTGCCACAGCAATAGCCGCATCAATTTCAGCCACTGATGTCAACAATTTAACAAGTTTGCCATCATACAAATCATCACTGACATTTTTCTCCACAAGAAGAGTAAATTTGATGGCGAGTGAGTTTTCTAATTCAATCAATTCAAGCGGCTTTTTTTCTGGCATAAAAATATTAAACTTTCCAGCTATCCCACCCACTTGAACAAGCGTTATAGGTGCTTTAACTCCTTTAGGTGCGACTTGAATTTGACTATCAATACGCAAACTGGCATCGCAAGCTTTTACAGTACTCTCAGAAATCAATATTTGTCCTCCCACCGTATAAGATTCAATGCGAGATGTCAGATTCACATTGCGTCCGACTACGCCGTATTTGCTACGCTTATGAGAACCAATATTGCCAACCACTACCGAACCCGTATTGATACCGATACCCATAGCCACTTCAGGATAGCCCGCTTCGCGGTTGCGTTTATTCACTTCTTCCATTGCCATTTGCATTTCTAGCGCACAAGCCACCGCACGTTGGGCATCATCATCGCGTTGGGTGGGCGCACCAAAAATCGCTAGAATAGCATCGCCGATAAATTCATCAATAGTCCCTTGATACTTGAGAATGATTTCCGTCATTATCTCAAGATAGATGTTAACTATGCCTACCACGCTTTCCGCCTCCAAGTGCTCACTGAGGGCTGTAAAACCGCGCAAATCTGCCATCATAATAGATACAATACGTTTCTCCCCCCCCAAAGACAATCCTTCCGGCGATTCCAAAATCGTATCAACAATTTCATCAGAAAGATAGCGACCAAAAGTTTTGCGGATAAATTGGTTAGCTTTTTTTAGCTCTTTATTAAGGGCACGGGATTGATCCTCAGCACGTTTGATGCGTACCAATACTTTTACCCGAGCAAGCATTTCGCCATCATCAAAGGGTTTTGCCAGATAATCATCAGCCTTAAGTTCTGCCAATCCTCTAACAACTTCAGTTTTATCTCCTTCGGCACTCAGAAACAACACCGGAATTGAACGCCAATTATCATCCGATTTAAGTATCCTGATATACTCATCGCCAGTCATCTTAGGCATATTCCGATCAAGAATAATAATATCGGGCAAGTCGTCATGCTCATATAAATATTTGAGTGCTTGTTCACCATTTTCACAGGGATGGATGAGAAAACGATATTCCTTATCAGATTCAAGGATTTTACGCACTTTAAAGCGGACTAGTTTAGAATCATCAACAATTAAAATTTTTACATCCATGAGTGTTACCTGTCATTCATTAATTTCTCATTGTTTGCGAATCTGATTAATCGTAAGCTTATTATATGCCATAATAATATTTCATTATAAATAGTGTCAAACTATACCACAAACATTGATAAAAAAGACGTGCAAGGTACGCCTTGCACTCATGAGTCCAATGCCATTGAGTTAAGGTAGGGGGGTTTGGAGTCCTATTTTTAATCGAACGTTATGTGTACTAGAATGCCCAGCACGATTTCTAATGATTCAATAAAATACAGCTTATCATCAATATATATTTTCTTGCCTTCGAGTTTTAGAAATCGCCACACACTGCCTGTCGTGACGCATCCATAGATAGTTTTTGTCTCATTTCCTTCCTGTTGATTGAATAATTGAGCGGCAATCATTTCTGCCATACATTGTCCTAATCCCGAATTGATATTATCGTTTTTCGCTTCAACCAAAAGCAAGACGGGCGCCGTCAAACTGAATTGTAGATTTGATCGACTAATAATGTAGTCACATCGCCCATTCAGTCCTTGTTCTTCATCCACATTAAATTCAATTCCAGAAAACAGACTGGTTTGATGTTGAGTCAGTTCTCGAAGTTCTGAAAGGATTGGTGCGATAATAAATTCAGATTTTGCCTTTTCTGTCCCGATAGCTTCAGCTAACGGGATATGTCGCTTAAGAAAATAGCGGAGCATGTCACTCGGTTCAACCGCACTAATGTGTGTAAACATAACGGGTTCCTCAAGTACCACTATGTCAAATTGTTTGCGAATCTGATTAATCGTAAATTTGTTGTATGCCATAATAAGAGCTCATTAGGAAATAGTGTTAAACTATACCATAAACTTTAGGGGTTTTGGAGTCTAAGATCCCTCGCTGGCGCTCGGGATAAGCTTTGGACTCCTTTAAACTGAAATATTATAGGAGTAAAAACATGATTAAAGTACCCAATGCCGACAGCGATGATGCCTTGCGTCAAGCCATTTATGATAATTATAGCGTTAATGAAGACACTTATCTGGAAAATTTGCTGACTTTAGCCACGCCAACGCCTGAAGTGTTAGTCCGTATCACTGCCCATGCCACCAATCTGGTTAAACAAATCCGTGCCAGCCGTCTTGCCAAAGAGGGCGTAGAAGCCTTTCTCCAGCAATACCGCTTGGAGACGCAGGAAGGGATGATTTTGATGTGTTTGGCTGAAGCTTTATTGCGTATTCCCGATGTCGAGGTAGCGAATAAGCTGATCAAAGATAATTTCAGTGCCGCCCATTGGGAAAAATATTTGGGGCAAAGTCCCTCTTGGTTGGTTAACGCCTCTACTTGGGGCTTAATGCTCACCGGTTATGTAGTCGATGAACAATTCGATAACAAACCCGCTCCTCTGTTCAAGCATTTAATCAGCCGTCTGGGTGAGCCGGTGATACGCACGGCGATCTTGCAAGCCATGAAATTGATGGGTCGTCAATTTGTACTGGGGCGCACACTTGAGGATGCCTTTAAACATAGTCGCTCAGACAGCAGTTATACCTTTGATATGTTAGGAGAAGCTGCTTTGACTCAAGCGGATGCTGATCGTTTTTTCAGCGCTTATCATAATGCTATTGCTACCTTGGGGCAGCGCCCGGAGAATACGTCTAGTGTTTCTATTAAATTGTCGGCACTGCATCCGCGCTATGAGTGTGCCAAACGTGAGCGTGTTTTCAAGGAATTGGGGGATAAGTTGATACGCTTAGTCGAACAGGCGAGAGTGTTTAATGTGCCCATTACCATTGATGCGGAAGAAATTGATCGTCTCGAATTGTCATTGGAGTTGTTTGAAAAAGTCTTTAGCAGCAACATTTGCAGAGATTGGGACGGTTTTGGCTTGGCGGTGCAAGCTTATTCTAAGCAGGCATTGCCAGTATTGTGCTGGCTCAATCATCTCGCCAAAAAGCATGATCGACGTATTCCGCTGCGTCTGGTTAAAGGGGCTTATTGGGATTCAGAAATCAAAAAAGCTCAACAATTGGGCATTTCAGCTTATCCGGTTTTGACCCATAAGGCGGCAACGGATGTCTCTTATCTCGCTTGTGCCCGCTATATTTTTAATTGCGAAAAGCGTTTTTATCCACAATTTGCCACCCATAACGCTCAAACCGCGCTCAGTCTTTTAGAAATGGCGGGAGATCGACGTGATTTTGAATTTCAACGTTTACACGGGATGGGCAAAGCTTTGTTTCAGTTTCTCTTGCGCCAATATCCTCAGCTTCAATGTCGAATCTATGCGCCCGTGGGTGAATATAAAGAATTGTTGCCTTATTTGGTGCGCCGCTTATTGGAAAATGGGGCAAATACGTCTTTTGTGCATCGTTTGGTGGATGACAAGACGCCTATTGAAAATTTGGTCAAGCATCCGGTAGAAGCCTTGCTCGCTCTTCGACAATCTCAGGGTTGTTTTGCGAATCAAAAAATAGTTTTGCCATCCCATATTTACGGAAAACGCAAAAATTCGCGTGGTATTAATTTAAATGCTCAGGTGCAACTTCAAGCTTTGATGGCGCAGCTTGAGACTTTCCGAGATAAGACTTGGCAAGCTGCACCTATTATTGATGGTCAACGAATAGAGGGAGAGAGTTCAGAAATCGTTTCTCCTTATGATAATCGACAAGTAGTGGGTACCACGATATCCGCTGATACGAGACAAGCGGAGGCAGCCATTGCTGTCGCTGAGGCTGCGGTGCCGGCGTGGAATAGTACGCCAGTGGCAGAACGTGCCAAATGTCTTGAACGGGTGGCTGATTTATTTGAAGAAAATCTGGCAGAATTGATTGTTTTGTGTAGCCGCGAAGGGGGCAAAACGATACTTGATGGAGTTCGTGAAGTCAGAGAAGCGGTGGATTTTTGTCGCTATTATGCCCAGCGTGCTGATTCTGAACTTCAAGGACGGGGGGTGTTTGTCTGCATTAGTCCGTGGAATTTTCCATTGGCGATTTTCACTGGTCAAATAACAGCGGCACTGGTGGCGGGTAATTGCGTCATTGCTAAGCCGGCGAGCCCAACGCCACTGGTGGCTTGCCGTGCTATTGAATTAATGCATCAAGCTGGTATTCCGACTAAGGTGTTACATTTTTTACCGGGGCGTGGCGCGATACTTGGCAAAGTTTTAAGCAGTGATCCGCGTATTGCGGGTGTCGCTTTCACCGGTTCAACGGAGACGGCACACATCATTAATCGGCTTTTGGCAGCGCGTGATTGTGCGCCACTGATTGCTGAAACGGGTGGTCAAAATGCCATGTTGGTGGATAGTTCGGCGTTGCCGCAACAAGTGGTGAATGATGTGATTCAGTCGGCTTTTAATAGTGCCGGGCAACGTTGTTCAGCTTTGCGCGTATTATATTTACAAGAAGAAATCGCGCCGAAAGTGTTAGAAATTCTAAAAGGCGCGATGATGGAAATTCAAGTGGGTGATCCCACTCAATTAGCCACCGATGTAGGTCCCGTGATTAACGGTAAGGCTAAGGCTGCCTTGGAAGCCCATATTAGCAGTCTGCGTTCTCAAGCCACTCTGATTTGTGAAACGCCGTTGGATGAGACGACCGTTAACGGTAATTTTGTTGCACCGATTGCTTTTGAAATCAATGCGATAAGCGACTTGACGCAAGAACATTTTGGCCCGATTCTCCACGTTATACGCTATGCCTTTCACGATTTAGATAAAGTGATTGATAGTATTAATAATTATGGCTATGGGCTCACGCTAGGCGTTCATAGTCGTGACGATTCCACTGCCCGCTATATTTGTCAACGGGCTAGGGTGGGCAATATTTATGTTAACCGGGACATCATTGGTGCTATTGTGGGTACTCAACCTTTTGGAGGTATGGGACTTTCTGGCACTGGCCCCAAGGCGGGTGGCCCTTATTATTTGTCTCGTTTTGCTCTTCCTGTTGAAGCGTTTGAAAATACACTTCAGGCGCCTCTCAATAGGGGAGTGTTAGAGCATAAGATTTGGCATGTGGCCCCGATAATTAATGGCAAACGGATGGTGGGTGAGCGGCAAGATGTATATTGTTTAGATAAGCTTGTGGGTACTTTGATAGAAGCCAATGCCGATCACGCCGAAGCTGCTCTCACTATTGCTGCGGCCTCGAATACGATGCCGGCGGAAAAACGTGCCGAGTGCCTTGAGCGACTGGCAGAGTTATTTGAAGAACATCGGTGGAAACTCGTTGCCTTGTGCGAAAGTGGCAAAACGGAAGTCAATAAAGCGATCCATTTTTGTGGCGAGTCTGCACAACGCGCTCGCACCGATTTTGCGCTACCTGAACAACTCCCCGGCCCAACGGGTGAACGGAATGAGCTTCATCTTCGCAGACGCGGAGTCTTTGTCTGCATTAGTTCATCTCCAATGAGCATTTTCACGCGCCTAGTGACTGGGGCACTGGCGGCAGGTAATAGTGTGATAGCCAAACCCGCGAAAGCAAATATTTTAGTGAGCTATCGCATTACTAAGCTTATGTATGAAGCGGGCATTCCGTATGATGCTTTACAATTTTTACCGGGTAGCGATGCCTTGGGTGAATTGTTAGCCAGTGATGCACGTATTGCGGGTGTGGCTTTCAGTGGAAAGGCGGAGACGGCGAGGCGTATCAATCGAATACTGGCTGCCCGTGAGAGTGCTATTGTGCCGTTAATTTTTGAAAACGATGCTCTACATCGCTTTGCGACTGAACAAACTTGTTCTTATAATACGGCTGCCTTGGGGGGGAATGCGACATTATTTTCTCTTGGACAAGAATAGGCGATAAATCGCCTACTACGAACCCAGCACGATATGGCAAGTTTTTTGAAATTCGTTCTCTAGTTTTGGTTTGGCTTCTTATCGAACCAAGACCTGGCAGGTTAAAACCAAACCTGCCAGGTCGGACAATTCGTTCTCCGAGCTGGTTTTGACTTTGACCTGGCAGGTTTTGTTTTTAACCTGCCAGGTCTGGTTTTGATTTATCTTAGACAAGTCCAAGTTTCACACGCGACGGCACGAATACCCACATCCTGATGCTGGCGCAAAGTACGCAAGCGTTGAGCGTACTCTTGTCGCCAGTCGGAGCGCTGTCCCATGTAACGCAGAATTTCCAACGCCAGCAGGGCTGAGGTATTAGATTGAGCCGCTACTAATGTATCAATCAATTCTAACGCGCTTGTCATATCTAGCGGATTTTCGCTGTGTGGTAGTCTCTCTCGCACCGCCTCACGTAATGCTTGAACAAAAATCGGTTGATTGTCCACTTCTCGCGCTAATGAGATCAGGCGGTCGGCAGCCGGTGTCAGTTTTGCCCAAGTTAAGCCAGCAACATACAACAATGCAGCTTGGGGCCACAGTGAGGCATCCTGTAAGTAAAGTGAGGCCAAGCTGTCTAGGGTGGCTCGAAGCAAAAGACGGTTTGATTCCGGGAAATGGCACAATCCTTGGCATAACTGAAATAAACGTTGACGTGCAGGTAAATCACGCTCTGGCATGGCATTGACATCATCAGTGATGGGGGCATTGATTAATGCTTGGACAACTTCATGTAAACGCTCCGTCACAGCCCCGTCGCGGCAACAAGTCAGCAAGACTTCCAATGCTGATTTCCATTCGGGGCTATTCTCTAAATCAATGATTCTGCTCACAGCGGCGGCTGCAATCTCCGCTTCGGCACCCACTGTCCATGCCTTCAGTGCGATAAAGGCTTCGCGGCGAACCTGCACTTCTGTATGTTGCGTCAATTTGACTAATAACCGGGCATAACGCACACGGGCAGTTTCTGCTAATGCGCTGGGTTGCTCGGTACACAGGCTGCGAGTAATATCTATATCTTCACTCTGTGCCATTTTTTCCAGTAATAGCCAAGCTTCCTCATGGTTGAGCAGATTTCGAGCCGCGTGTCCAATAGCAATCTGCACATCACGGTGAATGGACGGACGTTGCCACTGAGTACGCAATAATGGGAGACTGGCAGAAGTCGCATAAGTGCCAAGCAAGCGAATAGCTTCTTTATGCACGGTTACTCGCATATGATCCCGCGACAATAGTTCTTTCAATACTGTCACCAAGTACGCCGGTTCAACCAAGCGGGCGCAACGTGGCACCGCATACATAGCAACCCGCGCCCGATCACTGTCCAAATATTGTAATAAAATTGGCAAAGCGGCACTCGGACGATCAATCCAGCTTAATGCGCCTAATGCCGCTTCAATGATAGCAACCTCTTCGCTCTTGAGATAAGTCGCAAAGGTGGCGGTGTCGCTAGTCGGAATCTGTGCCAGTGTGTGTATGGCTTGAACCCGTTTGTCAACTTCCTGTTTATTATCCTTAGCTACCGTATGCAGCCACTTTGTAAAAGCCTGTTGCTGCCGGGGTAGCCAGCGGTGAAAACCATTGCTTGCCGGTAGCAGATAAAACGTTTTTCCGGTCAAAAACTGCCCTTTGATGGGTTTACCCGTCAAAAAGGGATCTAACCATTCTTGGCGGCGGCGGTGTAAATGTTGAAATACGCTATCATGGGTGATAACGGATGGATCGCTATCCAGTAACTGACGCACACGGGTATCACGGGTTTTAGGGGCGGCAAGCCATAAACTGATAGCTTGTCTTGCCAAATAGTCTGGTTTAGCGTTGATAACAGTTTCCAGTAAACTTTGCAGCGTTACCATCTCCCAGCCACGTTTGTCCAGTGCTTGCGCCAATGCCAATAATAAATTATGCTGCTCATATTTTTCAAAAGCGCGAATCAGTGGTATAAAGCCTTCGACAATTGCCTTTTCGGTACCGCGTGGCAGGTTTTTAGAAAGAGAAGGTAGCCGTATTGAGTATGTATCATGTTGCGCTATTTTGCATAAGGTGTCCAACGAAAAGCTGAACAATTCGCTTTTTGGGACCGTGACAGATAAGAGCCTAAAAGCCAAGTTTCCAATCAGAGTGAGCGTCGCATAAGAGCTATCCCGTGCTTCTATGCTAAAATCAACCATTTGTGTTAGCAGAGTGACATGTTCTGCTTGAAACAGGCGCGGTGGCACTTTCTCTAGGGCTTCCCAAACGACGTTTCGTACTGGATCTTGCTCATTTTTCAAGCGTTGCAAAAAAGTGAGCGTTTTGCTTAAACCCCGACGGTAGCGGGCGGTACAATTCACCAGTAATGCTAAGGCATCAGCGCGTTCATCTGCTAGTGCAGCGGATGCGGCTTGTTCCAATACTGGACGGGCGTTATCAATGTCATCATAAGCCGTCATAGCCAGTTGGCGTTGTGGATTTTCGCGGATTTCGCGTCGTGTTAACATCTGTTGAGCTAATTTAGATCGCTCTGCATGGGGTAATACGTCCAATAATTCATCTGGCCATAATGTGTGCTGGGTATCAATCTCTGAATATGCTGCTGCAAAACGCGCTGCTCGTACTGACGGTGGTAATTGTGCCAAGGCTAGGGCAACATGCTCAGGTTGTTCTACCAAGGGTTGCAGTAAGCTAACTTGTTGTTCTGGCGAAAATAAGCGAAAATGCTTCAGCACCGCCCTTGGTAAGCCCCTCCTTCGCAATTTTTCACGAAAGTCGGCGCGTGTCAGTAAAGTGAAAATCGCCTCTGGCACTCGTTTAGTCAAAATTTCAAGCAGTTTTGATGGAATACCCAGCACCGAAGAGAGATCAAGAAATGCCCCTATAAACTCCACGACTTTTTCAGGCTGCTGTAATGCCAATGGCACCCAAGCAGTATCAAAGCGCAACCACAAGCTATGATAGGAACGCCGAGGGGCAGTTTCAAAAGTTTGTTGCAGGTGGCGGATAAGAATATCAGGATATCGCCAAGCGAGTAGTCGCCAATTGTGAATAAGGTGGCTATCTTCTGCTAGAACTTGATCAAGCGTTGCAGGGGTACAAGCGGGCAGTAGTAAAATTGCCAATTTGTTCCCGAAATTAGCACGAATTTGAGGGAGCAAGCGTTCAGCCAATTCGGTTCTACGCTGTTGAGCAATGGCTTTAATCAAACGTTGGCGCGTATCAGGCGCCACTTTTAATACCACCGCTGCCAGTGCCTCATCATCCGGTACCGCCCAACAAGCGGCTGCGGCATAGTTTCGGAGTAACACCGAATCCGATTGTAAGGCAGTCAGGATACGTGTACTATCGCGTGCTGCGATACTGGCAAACAGACAAAGCATTTGCTCGTAGCTATCACCGCGCTGCAACTGTTCAAGCAGATTATTCAGCTCCACGGTACCGGCGGCATCGCGTCCCAATAGTGCCACACGTCGCACACGCTCAGCATGTCCCACCACTTCTGTTAGTAAATGCTGTTTGCTAGGAATTTTCATTATAAATTATTCGATTTTTTCGGCCTCAGTTTAAATGTAGGGGCAATTTTTTGTGGTTGCCCTTGAGTAATTATATTAGATTTGTCCAAAGCTAAAGCTTTGGACTCCAAGGGTTATTGATGATAACTTTTATTTATGATACATAAAAATATTTTAATAAAAAAAGTCTTGTAATGGACGAAATAAATCGGTTATATAATATATATATTTTGTTCAAATGATATTAATTTCGAGCCGGTTTTTTTTATTTCCGATAATGTCTATAATAATAATAATTATGTTTATCCTGAATGATAAAGGAGTCTATTGAAATGATGAGCGGTTCAATCACGTTTTTTTCGATATGGAAGAATAATCTACTCTTGATAGTGGATATTTTTCTATCTTCACTAACCGCAATTTGGAAAAGTTTTTTTTGGTTTGTGCTAACCCTGTTTTTTGGACTTTTTCAAATTTGGCTTGTCTTAGGAATAAATAATTTAATACCGACAAACGGACTTTTTTTTGAAAAATTCATTATAGAAGGTGCATTACTATTTTTTTCAATAGCCATTGTATCCTCATTAACGATAGATTATCATGTTTTTTCCCGTGGCATTTTTAACTGGAAAGATTTTACTGTCTTCATGTTTTTCCTTTTTCCAATTGCTATCGTTGCTTTTTGTGTAATAGTCTTTATTGTGTGTTATCTAACACCTGAAAAAATTGATTTCGACTCCGTATTTAACGCAGAAATTGGAATTTTTACCATCACATTCCTTTATAGCATTATTGTTAAATCGGTGGCTTTCTATAAAGATCAAAGGAGTGCTAAATGCTCTACATAACAAATTTTTTACTCCCATTAATGGGGGTTCTAACCGCTCTGTTTTTAGGAGCGGCTACTTATTTAACCTATCAGCAGATGAAAGGTATCAAAGTCCACGGTAGCGAACCCAATCCTGATTACAACCCATTTTTCTATGGTAATCCTGTTTCGCCAGATCAATCATTTATAATCATGGCGCGTGGAAAAATAGTACGCGCTCTTGTCGAACAAATTAAAACGGGACAATCCGGTGCAATTATTGGTGCGTTTAGTCAGGAAAGGACTTTAATACTAAAATATATTGAGGAAAGAAAAGAACAACTGTTTGGTAATCAAAGTTATAAATTCATTTTC
This sequence comes from Pseudomonadota bacterium, assembly GCA_039714115.1. Lineage (GTDB taxonomy): Bacteria > Pseudomonadota > Gammaproteobacteria > Beggiatoales > Beggiatoaceae > Thiomargarita. The sequence goes on from JBDLJY010000081.1 coordinate 20,212, forward strand.
TCTTTTTTGGATATTTCAGCACTCAGCAAGACAACTAATCAAACTCAATCTATAAAAGTAATAGTTTTGATGCTGCCATTGGCTCACTTCGCCAAGTTATCAGTATCAATCCTCATCATGTCAAAGCCCACCTACAATTAGCAGATATTTTAATCAAACAGCGGCAAGATAATGAGGCGCGTGAAATATTAGAACAATTGTATGGTTATAATCCGGTTGCCGCTCGCAATCCTTTAGTTGATGTGTTAATGAATTTAGCACAATTAAGTAATGATAAAAGAGAACAACGCAAACTTTATGAACGGAACGTGTGTTGGAAATTGATCCTAAACATGGGGAAGCTAAACGCATTCTTCAAACAATTAAAGGAAAGAAACGTAAAAAACAAGAAATTCTCAACCGCCAACAGGCAAAAAAGCAGCAACGGATTAATACGATAAAAGGTATTTATGATAAGTATTCAAAAAGGATGTGGGAATTTTTAGGGTTTATTTTTGCCTTGGCGGTGTCCTATTATTGGCTGACGGATCGCATTCCCACAGAGCCGCTCATTGTGCTGGAAGTTGGGCAACTAAGCAATGAAGTGTCAGAATATGCCATTACGGGTGTTGTTTCAGATAAGCCTTATTCGCTTGAGACAGTGAAAATTTTTCCCATTTGTGATCATCAGGTTAAACAGGCGACGTTTAAATATGATATTTACACTCAGGCGGTTGACTTAAAGGTTAATCCAAAAACTGATCCCCCGACTTATTGGATTGAGAAAACGTCATTGCAACAAAGCTTGGGTGAAAAAGATAAGCCTTTTTCGTTTGAATTTTTAGATAAGGAACGCTTCACATTCTATTTTCAGTTTGAAGCCCCCACGCTGGCGGAATTTGAATGTAAAGTTTTCACGGCGGATAATCGCGACGTACCTTGTCAAGTCAGGGAAAAAGGCTATCTATCGCTATTTCGGGGAATTCCTTGGTTTGGGATTGGCTCTATACTTGGCATTATCTTGATTGTAGTGATTGAAATAGTCTATGCGTTTAAAAAACGAAGACACATTTTTGATTATTCGTAAATTTGTTGTATGCCATAATAAAAGCTCATTAGGAAATACTATACTGCCCTGGGTTTACCTAGTCACGAACAATCTAAAAATCCTATTTCTTAAAGAAATAGGATTTTTTATTTTGGAGTCCAAGATTTATCTTGGACGTTCTTTCGACGTTAGGAGATACTTCGTTTGTGCTGGACGGGGTTTGCAATCCAATGCCATTAAGTTAAGACAAACCTGGTATCAAAAACCTGTCAGGTTTAGTTTTACCTTAATTTACAACGACCTGCTGGGTATTAGTCTCCCAGCAGGTCTGATTTGGGAGGCTTAACTTAATGGCATTGGGTTTGCAACCCCGTCCGTGACGTTTCAAATCGCCGCGGGGGGTACGCAATATTTAACGTTGCCCCTGAAGCGGGCGGAACTTAATGGCATTGAATGGGATACTGAATAAAATCACTAAAGGATTATGTAGCGATTCATAGCCATGACCACAAAAACTAAAAATACCGCTAAAGCTAATCTAAAAAAAAACGACAAAGCAAGTGTTATCTTTGCCTTGCACAAAGAAGTTAGTTTATATTATTAAGTTCAGTATCAAGTGTTAGCCTTAAGCCTGTCCCGAGCGAGGGATCAAGACAAACCTGACAGGTGTCAAAAACCTGTCAGGTTAATTTTTCCTTGAGTAGAAAACGACCTGCCAGGTTTTGGATACCTGGCAGGTCTGATTTGGGGGCGGAATGCCTGCTTTTTGCTCCGCTAATGCAACGAGAATGAAAATAGGGGCTCGTATCGGTTCGCTGTTTGCCATTCATCTGATGGGTAAAATCATAAAAGGCAAGGTATTAACTAACTTGAACCGTAACATGTTGTCCAGTTCTTTCGAGCATATCAACTAAAGCGTCAATAGTAAATTTTCCTGATTTACCTCCTATAACATCAGATACTTTCAGTATTGTAATACCTAATAAATGGGACGCTTCTTCTTGCCTAAGTTCTTTATCGTTAATCCATTCACTGACTTTAGACATTAACTGAGCTTTAATTTTTAATTTAGTCGCTTCTCGTGGATTAAAACCTAAATCTTCAAAAATATTATCATTTTCTGAAGTTATATGGGTAATGGATGTGTCAATATTATTCATGACTTTCCTTATTCGCAATTGCATTATATCTGGTTTTTGCAATGTTTATGTCT
>JBDLJY010000082.1:0-22353 GCA_039714115.1 Pseudomonadota bacterium
CCTTTGGCTTTCACCATCAGGTAAGTTGCTGCTTTATATCCTTTGTATCAGGATAACATTTCCTTATGTATCAGAGTTATACCCTCTTAGGGCGCACACTTGTCCCCAGTACGTTTGCCGAGGCATCCGCACTGTGAACAAATTTGAGAAGTGTACGCCGCATTGATCAAAACTACCCTAGAACCTCTTCGGGATGCCACAATATCAATGGCCGAAGCCATTAAACCTTTGACCCAACCGCTTAAACGACGGCTAGCATTTTTTCCATAACTTTTTGACTTAGACTTAAATGTTTTAGTTAAATCCTCACAAACAATCGTTTTTGCCTTATCAACGACACGATTAGTTGCAGTAAAAACAATCGTTTTAACCTTGGCTTGATGCTTCTTTTTTCGCCTATTAAGCTTCTTTCGGCCAAGATTGTTTTTTCGTATTCTTTTGGCTTTTTTAGGATTCTTTTGTTCAACTTTATCCAAAACGGCCTTAATCTTATTACGCATTTGGTATTTTTTCTTCAAAGAATCGGATTCTTTTGATAAAACATCGCCCAAACCTTTACCATAAAATTCACCTTCAGAATCAACGAAGGCCTCTGTATAGCCTTTGTCAATACCCATTTTTTTGGAACCACACACACGATCATCAACATTATCTATTGTGTAATGAATTTCCACACCACCATCACGCAATATCAAACGAATGCGCCCACTAATGGGGTAATTTGTGCCAATTGGTATAGCAATCCGCTTGCGACTGACTAAGCTGATGACTTCAATATAATTTTTTCCGTTATGCGAAAAACACTTATAACAGCCAGGGTCCAAAACAATTTGATTAAAAGTATGGTTTTTGCCATGTTTCCAATATTTACGCATAAGTCGGCGCAAATACGAATCATTCACCCAAACAGAATCATTTTTTAGCTTTTTAAATAACTCCTTACGTTTATCCTTCTCATCAATATTTATAAAAATATGACGTACAACTTTTTCTTTAGCCGATTCTCGGTTGGCTTTTATATTATCTAGCGTGTCATTTAATGTTGGTTCCCAAATACGTCTAGGTAAATTTTTAATACGTTTACCATCATGCCATCCTTGGCGCACTGGACGGAATCTAGCATCAAGTCCACCAATTGAGCCATAGTTGCGCCAGACTTCGGTACGAATCGAACCGCACCGTTTGGCAATTTCATTTAGCGCATCGTATTTAGCTTGGTTTAGATCATCACTGTACGCAATTCGGGTGACTTTTTTAGCTTTTTTCATTTGGTTGTTCCAATCATGCGTTTTTTTAGTCGAATGGTTCCTCAAAAATTGAGGTTCAATTGTATGCTTCTGAAAAAAAATGTCAAGCTTTTTTTTTACACGACACTTTTAAAAACAAATTTCTTGCACAAACTGGGTAAGAATGGCAAAATGTGGCCAAGAAATTAAGTGCTAGACGCTGCTGCCTTCATGAGTTGAAGCGTACAAAATGTGTTGCCCATCAGGATAGAAAAATGAACAAGTCGTGCGCCCTTTACCGGTACTCAACAAACGTTTACCGCTGCCATCAATATTCATCACGAAAATTTGATCGCAGCCTTGATGACGCGGCGTGGCTTGAAAAACGAGTTGGGTGCCGTCAAAAGAAAAGTAGGCTTCTGCGTTTTCGCCACCAAAGGTTAATTGTTGTACATTTTGCAAATGTACTTCACGGTGAACGGTTGCCATGACATGGAAATGGCATAGAATAAGGGTGACAAACACCCATCGAATTGACATGTTATAAATTATCCTCGTCTATTGTTGCCCATAGTTAAGCGCAGAGGTGTAGGCGATAAATCGCCTACACCTCTGCCGGAGCTGTAATTTATGTCTTTGAATTTCGCTATGGACTCCAGTTCATAGGTCATTCTGGCGTTTTTCTAAAGCAACACGCTCCAAATTTTAAAAATTATCATTTTACTCCTTTTATTAAAAGACGTGCAAGGTACGCCTTGCACTCCTCTGTGCAGGAGGGGGTTTGCAACCCAACCCCGTCCGTAACGTTTTAGGACTACAACAAAGAGAACGAAGTTGAGCGAGATTTATTTGCTTGCACACGGGCTTGATGTCGTGTTATAAGTAAAAATTAATTAAAATTTTTGAGGAGTTTTGATGATGTCAAATAACTTGGTTATTGCACAAGTGACCGATTTGCATATTGGTCCATCTGATATCTCGTATAGAGGTATCAAAGTGCGCGAACAATTTCTCGATGTGTTACAGGTACTTGCTAATAAAGAATTAGATTTATTGGTTTTATCCGGAGATTTGGCTGCCATTGAAGGTGAGCCGGAAGCTTATGCCTGGTTAAGGCAAGTATTAACAACGTTTCCTTACCCATACATCGTCATGGCGGGTAATCATGATCATGCGGTACGCATGAAAAGAGCATTTGATCTTGCAGACAGTGATATGTCGCGGGGTATGTTGTATTTTAGTCGCACTATTAAGGGGAAACGTTTGCTGTTTTTGGATAGCTCTTCTTATCGTATCCCTAAACAACAACTTGAGTGGTTAAGTACACAATTGGCTGATAGTCGGGAACGAGTGTTGTTATTTATACACCATCCGCCGCTATTATGTGATTGTCAGTTTATGGATGAATGTCATGCTTTGCAAAATATCGACGATGTGTTGCAGGTGTTGGATCAGTCACCACAAATTCAACATATTTTTTGTGGACATTATCATGCTGACAAAACGGTGGAAAAAAATGGTAAGTCTTTCCATTTGACACCTTCAACGGTTTTTCAAATTGATACAGAGAATCCTGAATTTGCCATTGAGCATACCAAACCGGGGTGGCGCATCATTGAGTGGGAGAATAGGCAAGTGCAAACTTATGTGGAATATTTGTAGGTTTCGTAGTTCGTAGTAGGAGATTTATCTCCTACTGTAGGGGATAAATCCCCTACTACGAACTTAGGGTAGTTTTTCCACGTAGAGCTGTTGACTTGGGAATGCGAAAGCGGCACCTTCGTCATCGATAATCTTCATAAATTCAAGCATATTCTCTTCACGGATACGCAACCATTCCTCCCAGTTTGTTGTTTTAGTGAAATAGTACAACAAAATGTCAATAGAACTTTCATTAAATTCAACCAGATAAACAAACGTGACTACCTTGTTGGAGGTTTCAATATCGGGATGATTTTGCAGATAATCTTTGATTCGTTGCGTGATACGTGTCACTTGATCACGGCGGGTACGATATTCTAAGCCAAGACGCATTTTAATACGTCGGTTAGTCATCTGGCTCCAATTAGTAACCGCCGAATTGACGAGCGTCGCGTTTGGAACCGTGACAATGGCTTTAGAAAAAGTACGGATTTTTGTCGCTCGTGTTCCAATTTCTTCCACAATACCTTCAACATCAGGTGTCATAATCCAATCGCCCTGCTTGAACATTTTATCGAAGATAATCGTTAAAACACTAAAAATGTTAGCTAAAGTATCTTTCGCCGCCAAAGCCACCGCCGCACCGACAAGACTCAAACTCGCTAGCAGCCCTATTACATTAATCCCCCATTCATTCAAAATGGCGGTTAATCCAATCAGAGCGATAAAGATTTTTAAGCCTTTGACGAAGAAATTCTTGAGCGCCTGTGTTAATTCGGTTCCAAATTTGAGTGCGAGCTTATCAATGAAAACACTCAAAGGTTCAACACAGCTAAAGAATGCCCAGAAGAGCGTAAACGCGACAAGACTACGGATTAACGGCGTTAATATTTCATCAATATCGGCAGGCAAATCCAACACCAGCGTCGCCAAATAAAAACCCACCACAATAAAAATAAATTTAAAGGGAGATTCAAGTGCCGCGATAATGTTGTTATCAAGCGCGGATTCAGTTGTTGCCGCGAATTTTTTTAACTGTTTTAAGACGACACGGGCAAACAGTTTACGGAGCAATAGTGCAAATATAAATATAAAGGTAGCTAAGAGTAGCTTTTTCCAATCCCATAGATCAAACATTATTTTTCCTCGTACTGAAAAAAAGGTGCAAGGTACGCCTTGCACTCCTGGATGGCACATCAATGTTGTCTTTGCTCATATAAATATTTTTCGGATTTCTTTGAACTCAATTATTAGTCTGTTCAAAACAAAGCTGTTGTAATTTTTCTAAAAAATATTTTGCGCTAGGACAATTAGGGTGATTAGCGGCGCGTTCTATTGAAAAACCAAATTGATTTATCATGGCTTTGGCAAAACGTTTTTTTCTTGTTCCGGGACCCCGTCCATCCTTGTGATGATGTTTGGCAATTTCTTTTAGATGTTCCCAAGGCATATCTGATGTTTTTTCGGGCATAAGCTCTCCTGGAAAATCATCATTTTTGAGCCAACAACGCATTGCTTCCGTATCAGCCAGAAACCATGCTTCTAACGCTTTTTTGGCCACAACAATTTGATCAACCCCTTTTTCACCAATATGTTTCTTAGCAGCAGTAATACAAGGATCACATTCTAAATCCGTGAGTACCACTATTTTATCCGGGCTTGCTAGACGACAATTTGCGATAGAAGTACTAATATTTTTGGGACATAAATTACCTCTACCGCGAGTATTCACAACCTTGCAAATTTCAAGGTGATATTGTGCCGCCAAGAAGTTACGGAAATGACTAGATTTGACCAATATTTCTTCACAATCACCTTCAACCACAAATCCAAATCTTACCATGGCAATCCCCCATCTAAGGCATTAGTTAACCATGCTTCATCCAAAGTGGATGCTAACTGATCAGCAATTTGCACTTGTTTCATTTCTGTTTTGCCTTGCTTTTTATCAACTAACCATAACTCATTATTTTTCAAACATCTTACCAAGGCTTCGTTATGAGTTGTCACCCAAATGGGATGTTCATAAGTGGCTTGTTCATGAAAACCGTCAACTAATTCTATAATCGCCTTCGGATGTAAACCACGTTCCGGTTCTTCAATTAAAGTCATTCCAAGGGAAGGGCGATCAAGTATGGCAACCAATAGGCTTAATAAATAAATTGTGCCATCAGAAATTAAATGTGCCGGAAAAGCTTGTTCTACGCTTTCTTCTTTGAATGCTAATACGGTACTGCCAGTTAATCTTTCATTTTTGCTCTGCACCTTTTCTAAACCGGGGACAATTAATTCCATCCATTCTAAGAGAGTTTCACGGATTTCATTGCATGTTTCTAAACGAGTTAATACAGCGGCTAAATTGCGCCCATTATAATTCAATTCAGAATCATCATAGTTTTTAAGTGGCGATTTTGCTTCATTAGGATCAATCCGATATAAACGAAAATGATTAAACATCTGAACCTTTTGAAAATAATTGGAAAAAATGGGTAAAAAAGATTTACCGCTACGGATAAATGCCTGCTTACCCTCTTCATTGTCTTTAAAAATATCATTCACCGTCCATTTTTTGCCACCCTCCATAATATATTCTTCCAAGAGGGGAGAAGTATCTAATTGGTGAATTTTAAGATGATACTTGAGCGTTTCGGTATCCAAATTCAAAACAGATTCAAATTCAAACACACGCGCTGCCTCGACGTTTCGCATTAAACAACGAATATTCTTAAAGCCACCATGTTTTTTGATAGCTTGATCAGCCCCAAACTGAATAACTGAATTAACAAAATCCAAGGCATCAAAGAAATTAGTTTTTCCCGCACCATTTGGTCCCGCAAAAACAGAAAACGGTTTAAGATTATGTAATTCGAGTACATCAATACTACGGTAATTAGCGATTTTAAGATAAGCTATCGTGCCTGTTGTCATTAATCATTACCTTGTGTTTGTTCAAAATTTTATCAGTACAATTTATTTAATTCATGGTTCGGTACTTAGCTATACGACTTTTATTGTAATGAAAGAGTTGAGAAATAAATTTCAAGGGGGGGTTCAAGTGCCGCGATTTTTAACTGTTTTAAGACGACACGGGCAAACAGTTTACGGAGTAATAGTGCAAATATAATTTTTCCAATCCCATAGATCAAACATTATTTTATCAAAATTTAAGGCATTAGGAGAAATCTTATTATACAACCATGGATAGTATCCTACTTTATCATAAATATAATCCCTCACTTGGTTGGCTGAAATACCAGCAAGAGCTTCAATCAATTTTGGAAAATATTCAATATCCGTTTCAGAGATGAGCCGATAAGAACGATTCTTATGAACATAATCTCCCCGTTCTTCGCTATTAGCATCGTTTAATCCCCAATTTATAATACTTTTTGAACCGCAATGGACACAACTTAGTCGCTTTTGGCAGTTTGGTGAAACGCCTTGTTATGTGCTCCACACACCGAGAATCCTTTTGATAGCCTCGTCAAATTCTTCTCCACTTGGAAGATTTGGACCAGAAATAAAACGGTTGGAGAATTCTTCGAGTGTGAATCGTAATCGGCGGACTTTTAATAGTTGACGGCACTGTCCATGCGGCACTTTTAAACCAAGCTTGTATGTAAAAACGGTTAAAGTGTCATGTGATGCTTTTTTTACCGTTGCTATATCACTGCCAATAACATCTTCAAATTTGTTGAACACTATTTCTGGTAAAACAAAATACAATCCTTTTTTGACTAATTTAGATCGAGAGTAAATTACTCCTTTCCTAATGAGCTGTGGAATGAGCCGTTTATGAACATTTGCCCAATTTAATCCATGATTTGAAGTTGGTATATCTTCCAAAGCCTTATGTGTGGCAGAGCTAAAACCCAATTTTTATTTGATCATCTTTATTATCTGTTCACCAATTGCTTTAGCCATTAATGGCGGTACAGCATTACCGACTTGCTCATATTGTTGAGTTATAGAGCCTATAAAATGGTACTTGTCAGGAAATGATTGAATTCTTGCAGCTTCTCTGACGGATATAACTCTGTCCTGTATTGGATGAAAAAAACTGCCCCAATGTGGATCACATTTTGTTAAAATCGTAGAACACAGGGCATTTGGATGTAGTCTGCCATACCTTTTCGTATGGTCGCTTCTTTTCGCCCGCTTCAAACCAGCAGGCAGCAAGTCGAATGGAATATCTCGCCAACTTCCGCCTTGGGGTATATGTTTCAATCGCTCAAGGTTTATTTTTCCCAAATGATTGCAACTGTGGTTATAGACATAATCTGAGCCAATACGGAGTATTTCTTGATATTGATTCTGAGGTGATTGGGTGGCATATTGTATTTTTTCATGTTTTGATCCCGAATCTATCTCCGGTAAATCAGAAATGGCATCCCAAACCGTTGTTTGAGGCTTTAATGATTGGGAAAATAAGGGCAGAACCGTTAAGCAAAGTTCTTTTGCCCCGGTAAAATTAGCGACGGCTTTAGCCTCATAAGTTGGCTCTGGAAATTCAATATTTATATTTTCACTTTTTATGGCTATAAATATCGTTCTAAAACGCATTTGCGGCACACCATAATGAGCTGCAAATAGAATTTTGTGTTTGACAGTATAGCCAAGATATTTTAATCCTTTATAAATTTGCTCAACAACTGTGCCTTTAGCTAATGATATGATTCCAGGAACATTCTCAATAAGGATGGCTTTCGGTAGCAATTCTTCTGCAACCCGAATGTATTCTTTAAATAGGTGATTTCTATCGTCTTCTAAAGTACGCACTGGTGCATTAATAGAAAAGCCTTGGCAAGGTGGCCCACCTGCCAATAAATCTATTTCACCTTTTTTGACACCTAATCTCTTTCTTAAATTTATCGCACAAAGCTGCCGAACATCCCCTACAATAAAATCAGTATTAGGATGATTGTGCTGGTATGTTTTGGCATAGGCTGGTTTAAGTTCATTGGCTAGAATTGGCTGAAATCCTGCCATTTCAAGGCCACAAGACAGCCCACCAGCACCTGCAAAAAGTTCAACTAACTGCATTTTAAGATGGTCATTTACCCAGCAAATTGATCATAGTATATTGATTAGATTTTATTCTGTTATTTTCATCAATTCGTTGAGCTAATTGTTTGTAATTATTATTGTTTAAAATATTCCTCCGCGTATACCTTATCAGTTATCAGTCGTTTGCATGTCAATCACAGAGACTAGCTATACGACTTTTATTGTAATGGAAGAGTTGAGGAATAATATAAGTTGGGATCAAAGCTGGAGAGAAAGAGGGCTCCATCTCTTTGTGAAAGAATCTCTTAAAGTTTTCTCTTAGTCTCTCAACTGAGAGTATTTCAATACCAACTAATTCCCCATCTTTATCCACATCATAGACAAATAATTCATCTTCAGACTCAATACTTTTTTCAATCTGGCGATCTGAAAGTGCAATATAAGCCAACTCATTTTCTTGATCATATTGAATTTCTGGATACATTACATTACTCCTCATTTGTTGTAAATTGTTATTAATTATTAATTATAATAAGTTACAACAAAAAAATGGTTATTGCATGAACGCTGTTATCAAAATGTAAGGTTCTGCATCGTCTTTTACACCTATTTTAAGTTTTTTGTAAAATGTTTAATATAATTTCTGGCATTCTCATAATCTTTATTTGGAACTACCATATCTGAATTTAGGAATGTATCTATAATATCGTCTTCAGAAATATTTCTTCGTACAATGGCATCCTCAGAATGTTTAATTAGATATAATTTTTTTCCATTATCAAACTCAATATATTTTATAAGATTACTTGGTGTGAACTTTTTCTTTAACATTTTTTATATTACCTCATTATATGGAATTTTGGAGTCCAAGACCATCCAAGATAAATCTTGGACTCCAAGAACATTACGAATTTACCGCAATCCCAACACATCCTGCATATCAAACAAACCCTTTTCTTTTTGCATAATCCACTGCGCTGCCCGCATCGCACCATTAGCAAAGGTCATTCGACTAGACGCTTTATGAGTGATTTCAACACGTTCACCCATGTCAGCAAACATCACTGTATGCTCGCCGACAATATCGCCAGCGCGGATTGTTTCAAATCCAATAGTATGACGATCACGCTCCCCCGTTTTCCCTTGTCGTCCATACACGGCACACTCTGACAAATCACGCCCCAAAGTTTGGGCAACAATCTCACCCATACGCAAGGCTGTGCCAGAAGGCGCGTCTGCTTTATGGCGGTGGTGAGCTTCAATCACTTCAATATCGACTTCATCGCCAAGCACTTTGGCGGCTATTTCCAATAGCTTAAAGGTGAGATTAACGCCTACGCTCATATTAGGAGCAAATACAATGGCAATCTCTTGCGCCGCTTGTTCGATTGTCTCGCGTTGTTCGGCTGAAAAGCCAGTCGTGCCAATCACCATACGTTTATGGGCAGCACGACAAGTGGCTAAATGGGAAAGGGTGGCTTCTGGAGTGGTAAAATCAATGAGCACATCAAAATGCTTGGTAACCGCATTTAGATCATTAACAACTGAAATATCGAGCGAGCCTACACCCGCTAATTCGCCAGCATCATTACCGATCAGGGTACTTTTCGGGTGTTCAAGCGCGACAGTTAAATGAGTATTGGTCGTTTGTACACAAGCTTCAATGAGGTTGTGTCCCATTCTTCCTGCTGCGCCTGCAATTGCAATATTTGTGTTCACGTTGAGGGAGCCCTTATCACTTCAAGTCTTCAAAAATTTTTTAACAGCATCCAACCAAGAGCTTTGTTTCGGAGAATGCCGCTTGCTTTTGTCCATAGTTTTTTCAAATTCTCTGAGTAACTCCTTTTGGACAGGCGTAAGATTGATAGGTGTTTCTACCACCACGCGGCAATGTAAGTCACCCGCTAATCCTCCGCGTACCGGTTTAACACCCTTGCCACGAATGCGAAATACTTTGCCGGTTTGTGTTTCTGGGGGAATTTTGAGTACGACGCGACCTTCAAGCGTCGGGGCTTCTAACTCACCCCCTAAGGCAGCTGTGATAATACTGATTGGCACTTCGCAGGATAAATGGTTGTCTTCACGAGTAAAGATAGGATGAGAACGGACCTGAATTTGTACATATAAATCACCCGGCGGTCCGCCATTGGCGCCTGCTTCGCCTTCGCTAGATAAGCGAATTCTATCACCGCTGTCCACCCCTGCTGGGACTTTGACTGACAAAGTTTTGTTTTGTTGGACGCGCCCCTTACCACGACAACTAGGGCAATATTCTGAAATGATTTGACCGGTACCCCGACAGTTAGGGCAGGTTTGCTGCACGGAGAAAAAGCCTTGCGTCACGCGCACTTGACCCTGCCCACCACAAGTCGGACAGGTTTTTGGGCTTGTGCCGGGTTTAGCGCCACTGCCATGACATGTTTCACAAACGACTTGCGTAGGCACACGGATTTTCACCTCGGTACCTGTAACGACTTCTTCAAGCGACAGGGTCAGATCGTAGCGCAAATCTGCCCCTCGAAATGCCCGTTGACCACCAGCACTCCGGAAACCGCCACCAAACACGCTTTCAAAAATGTCGCCTATATCGCCAAAACCTCCGAAGCCGCCACCGCCGCCCATAGCACCTTCAATACCGGCATGTCCAAACTGGTCATAAGCAGCCCGTTTTTGCGGATCACTCAATATTTCGTGGGCTTCTTTGACTTCTTTAAAACGTTCTTCCGCGTTTTTATCGTCCTGATTTCTATCCGGATGATATTTCATCGCCAAACGGCGGTAGGCTTTTTTCAGTTCATCTTCAGAAGCATTTTTTTGTACACCAAGGACTTGATAATAATCACGTTTTGACATAGTTATTCAACACTGTTCAGACATCGCCTTAGCAATGCCATTAATACCAATTCTGAAACGCGATTTAAAAAATCCTATTTTTTTAAAAAATAGGATTTTTAGATTGCTATAGCTTTTCAGATAAATATTTTGGTAGGAGTCCTTTCGACGTAAGGATAAATCTTATCTTGGACTCCTACAAGCCTCATTTTTTGTCCTTAACTTCTTCAAACTCGGCATCAACCACATCTGATTGATTATCTTTGCCCTTAGCTTTTTCCGCAGCCGCTTGAGCGGCATCAGTAAAGCCTTCGGCACCTTCGGCGCCACCGCCCGCTTGAGCGTAAGCTTGTTGCGCGATTTTACCTGCTAGTTCGGCCAAAGTCTGAGTTTTGGCTTCAATCGCGGCTTTGTCATCACCTTTGAGTGCTTCCTTCAGATCATCAATAGCCGCTTCAATGGCAGTTTTGTCATTGGTGCTGACTTTATCACCTAAATCTTTCAAAGATTTGGTCGTGGTATGGATCAAATTATCGGCTGCGTTACGCGCATCAACCATTTCATGGAATTTCTTATCTTCACTGGCATGAGCTTCAGCATCTTGAACCATGTTTTCAATTTCGTCATCAGACAAGCCGCTAGAGGCTTTGATGGAAATGGATTGCTCTTTGCCAGTCGCTTTGTCTTTAGCGGAGACGTGTAAAATGCCGTTGGCATCAATGTCGAAAGTGACTTCGATTTGGGGTATGCCACGCGGTGCTGATGGAATATCAGCCAAATCAAATCTTTCTAATGACTTGTTGGCAGAAGCCACGTCACGCTCGCCTTGCAACACATGCACCGTCACAGCCGTTTGATTATCATCAGCGGTTGAAAAGATTTGTGAATGTTTAGTTGGGATCGTCGTATTTTTCTGGATGAGCTTGGTCATCACGCCGCCCATGGTTTCAATACCCAGAGACAATGGTGTGACATCCAACAACAACACGTCTTTCACGTCACCGCTTAAAACACCGCCTTGAATGGCTGCACCGATGGCAACGGCTTCATCAGGGTTGACATCTTTACGCGGCTCTTTGCCAAATAGATTTTTAACGGCATCTTGCACTTTGGGCATACGGGTTTGCCCACCGACTAGAATGACTTCGTTGATGTCTCCAGCAGACATCTTGGCATCTTTCAGTGCAGTACGACAGGGCCCCAGACTACGTTCAATGAGGTCTTCTACAAGTGCCTCAAGTTTTGCACGGGTCAATTTGATGTTCATGTGTTTGGGGCCACTGGCATCCGCCGTCACATAAGGCAAATTGACTTCAGTTTGATGGCTAGAAGAGAGTTCAATCTTGGCTTTTTCGGCGCCTTCTTTCAGGCGTTGCAAAGCTAAGGGGTCATTTTTTAGATTAATCCCGGTATCTTTTTTGAATTCATCAACCAAATAGTCAATGATGCGTAAGTCAAAGTCTTCACCGCCTAAGAAGGTGTCGCCGTTAGTGGACAAGACTTCAAATTGATGCTCGCCATCCACATCAGCGATTTCAATGATAGAAATATCAAAGGTGCCTCCGCCTAAGTCATAGACGGCAATTTTGACATCTCCCCGTTTTTTGTCCATGCCATAGGCTAAGGCTGCCGCCGTTGGCTCGTTGATGATACGTTTGACATCTAAGCCGGCAATACGTCCAGCGTCTTTAGTCGCTTGGCGTTGCGAGTCATTAAAATAAGCGGGGACGGTAATAACGGCCTCTTTGACTGGCTCACCTAAATAGTCTTCCGCCGTTTTTTTCATTTTCATCAGCACACGGGCAGAGATTTCTGGCGGAGCCATTTTTTGGCCTTTGACGGCTACCCAAGCGTCGCCGTTGTCCGCTCCGACGATTTTATAGGGCACCATGTCCGCATCGCGCTGCACCACTTGATCTTTGAACTTGCGCCCAATGAGACGCTTAACGGCGAACAAGGTATTGTCTGGATTGGTGACCGCTTGACGTTTAGCGGATTGTCCCACTAACACTTCATCATCGCCGGTATAGGCGATGATAGAGGGTGTGGTACGTGCGCCTTCGCTGTTTTCAATGACGCGGGGTTTTTTATCTTCCATTACAGCGACGCAAGAGTTGGTAGTTCCTAAGTCTATTCCAATAATTTTACTCATAAAGCTATTATCCTGATTAAATTAATAAGTTTTCTGGCGTTTTTGATTGAAACCGTTGATATAGGGTCTTAACCTTGATTTTCAATCTGTTTTTCTGCCTTTGCTACTATCACCCGTGCGGGACGCAATAGGCGGTCATTGAGTTGATAGCCTTTTTGATGGACGTGTAACACGCTGCCATCTTCGACATTGGGCACGGGCTGCATTGCCATCGCTTCGTGCCATTGCGGATTAAATTTTTCCTCAATGGGATTAATTTCCACAATGTTAAATTTAGCCAGGGTGTCGGTCAGCATTTTTAGGGTCAAAGTCATGCCCTCGCGCACTGCCTCAAGCTTGGTTTCTGGTTTAGCCGCTGCGTCTAGGCCTAATTCCATGCTGTCTTTAACTGCGAGCAATTCGGTGGCAAATTTTTCTAAGGCATATTTACGGGCTTTTTCTAAGTCGCGTGCCATGCGTTTTTGTAAATTGTCACACTCCGCTTGTTTACGGAGCAGACTGTCCCAATGTTCTTCAGCTTTTTGTGTGGCTTCTGCTAACTGACGGGTTAATTCGTCGACGGAGGGGGTGTCACTTGCTGTCGTCGAGTCAGTCGTCTCTGGTGAATCGCTCACGGTATGAGCGTCGATCACCGGCGAGTCAGTCGTCTCTGGTGACTCGCTCACGGTATTCGGTGGCGTTTTGTCATTGGATGTTGTTTGTTGTGCGGTTTTTTCATTAACATCACGGCTCATAGAATAGAAACTCCTTTCAATGCAGTCATTTTAAAACGGTCGAGCGATATGTTGACGGGCAGTAATGGGGATAATTTAGTGATGGTTCAAGGCTGAGCCGAGTAATTTGGCAGTTAAATCGACAATTGGAATAACCCGTTCGTATGGCATCCGCGTGGGGCCAATCACGCCGAGTACGCCTATCACTCCGCCTTTAACGGTATAAGGGGAGGTAATCACGCTGCAATCACATAACACTTTATAACCTGACTCTTCGCCAATAAAAATCTGTAGATTTTGGGCCTTGATGGCTTGATCAAGTAGGTGTAAAATATCTCGCTTTTCGTTAAATGCGACAAATAAATCACGTAATTTTTCCACATTGCACAATTCGGCAACTCCCATGAGATTGGTTTGCCCCGCCATCACAAAATCGTGTGGCTCGCTTTCTCCGCTCTCAAAGGCTTTATCTGCCATTTCGATGACAGTCTGCATCATTTTGTCCATATTTTTGCGGGTTTCCCGCAATTCGCGTAGTAAATCCTCACGCACTGTTTTAATATCTTTGCCGGCAAAAGCTTCATTCAAATAATTGGCTGCGCTTTGCAACTCAGCCGGCGAATAAGCGCGGCTAGTGTGTATAATGCGATTTTCGACATCCTGTTCGTTAAAGACTAATATAACTAAGACACGTTTTTTGGAGAGTGATAGAAATTCGACATGGCGTAGTGCTTTATAATCGTGCCTTGCTAACATAACCACACTGGCTAAATGGGTAAGTTCGGATAGTAAATTAGAAGTTTGCTCCAGCAAACGCTGATCGTTGTATTTTGGTATGAACTGGCGACGCAAATGCTGTTCTTCTTCACGATTCAGTGGTTTAACTTTTAATAGGGTATCAACAAATAGCCGATAACCACGCACGGTAGGAATACGACCGGCTGAGGTATGCGGAGAACTCACTAATCCCATTTCTTCCAGATCAGCCATCACATTACGGATGGTAGCGGGACTGAGATCGAGGGCTGCATCGCGTGACAGTGTGCGTGAGCCAATCGGTTGGCCTTCACGGATATAACGATTGACTAACACTTTCAACAAGTGTTGGGCACGTTCATTTATTTTGTTATAACTGAGCATGTGATATCACCAGATTGGTTTATTGATCGGCTAGTATCGGAGTCATAATTAACTATGTTTAGAAGTATAGGGCTTATTGCCAAACGCGATAATGTGCAAGTTAAACATTACTTAAAAGTCTTAGTAGATTTTTTGTGTGCGCGTCAGATGGATATAGTGATCGATGCCCCTAGCGCAAGCCTATTGTCCCAAACGGATTTGAGCGTTGTTGCTAATGCTGATGCATTAGGTAGCCGCTGCGATTTGATCATTGTGATTGGTGGCGATGGTACGCTGTTACAAGCTGCCCGTTCATTAGCCAAGCATGATGTTTGCCTGTTGGGCATTAATTTGGGACGGTTAGGCTTTTTGACCGATATCTGTCCGACAGAAATGGAGAAATATCTGGTTGATATTTTAAACGGTGCCTTTTTTGAAGAAGATCGCTTTTTAATTTCTGCTAAACTTTATCGTGATAAGCATTGTCTATCTTATTGTAACGTTTTGAATGATATAGTGATTCATCGCGGTAATCTCTCACACCTGCTCAGCTTTGAAACGACGATTAACGGGCATTTTGTCAATCGCCAACGCGCTGATGGTTTAGTGGTGTCAACGCCCACCGGTTCGACTGCCTACGCTCTTTCAGCGGGTGGCCCTCTAATACACCCTTCTTTGAATGCCTTGGTATTGGTAACGATTTGCCCCCATACTCTCAGCAACCGTCCGCTTGTGGTTGATGGTGACAGTTGCATACAAATTACCATAGATCGTGAGCAAAAGGGACTGGCACAATTAGACGGTGATGGTGTGTTATGTCATATGCTTGAGGCGGGTGATAAGATTGTCATTAAAAAACACCAGTATATTCGTTTGATCCATCCGCAGGGACATGATCATTATGCCACGCTACGTGCGAAATTGGATTGGAGCTAGTCAGTTGTCAATCTTAAAGTCTGCTTTTTGATAAGAGATGGTTTTCTGATAACTAATAACTGATAACTGAAAAACGTGTTGCACTATTTACAGATTGAAAATTTTGCCATTGTTGAACAATTGAAATTGCGCCTAGATAGCGGACTCACTATCATCAGCGGCGAAACGGGTGCAGGCAAGTCCATTTTAATTGATGCCCTTAGCCTGGTACTCGGTGAAAGAGCTGATAGCAGTGTCGTCCGACAAGGCTGTGAAACCGCACAAGTCAATGCCGTCTTCACTTTGCCATCCGTAGCACTCACATGGTTGCAACAACAAAATTTGAAGCATGGCGATGAATGTATTGTGCGTCGCGTCATCAATCTCAAAGGACGCTCACGGGGTTATATCAATGATCAGCCCGTTTCAATGCAAACTTTACGCAAATTAGGTGAACATTTAATAGATATTCATGGGCAACATGCTCATCAATCTTTGCTCAAAAATGAGGTACAACGTCAGTTAGTCGATGAAATGGCAGACGATAAGGGCGTTTTAGAACAAGTCATGCTGATTTATCAACGTTGGAACTCGGTAAAAACGGCCCTAGATGCTTTGGGCGGGGAAGATCGTGAAGCTAAAATCGCCTTTTTGCGTTATCAAGTACAAGAACTTGAGCCCTTTGAATTAACAACTGAAGCCATAGAGCGTCTGGATAAGGAGCTTCACCGCTTAGCCAATGCTCAGAAATTATTAGATAATAGTCAACTCGCGCTGTCGCTACTTGATAACGATGAAACCGGATCAACTTTGTCCTGTATCAGCCAAGCTAATCATGTCTTGGAAAGTGTGCAACAATATGATCCCCAGCTTGGTAATATCACGACATTATTGGAAAATGCTGTCATTCAAACTCAGGAAGCGGTGGGTGAATTGCGCCATTATTTGGATCATTTAGATATTGACTCTGCCCGCTTGCAGGAAGTTCAACAAGAAATTGCTACGCTTCAGGATATTGCACGCAAACATAGAATCCGCTTTGCGGATTTGCCCGCGCATTTTGCTCAAATGAGTCAGCAGTTGAGTGAGTTGGAAAATTATGAGGAAAACGCGAGCCGTTTGGAGGGGGAACTTGCACAAGCTTTGCAAGATTATCGCGTTGCTGCCGAAGCTTTGCATCAACAGCGCATCCGAACAGCGCAACGGTTATCTAAACAAATCCATGCCGAGATGCTTCGACTGAGGATGTCAGGGGGACAGTTAGAGATTGCAGTCAATGCCGATGAGGATGCGCTCCCTTCGCCAACAGGCACTGATATGATTGAATTTTTGGTCACGACTAATCCCGGTCATCCGGCTAAACCATTGAATAAAGTGGCTTCTGGTGGCGAATTATCGCGGATTAGCTTGGCAATACAAGTCGTTACCGCACAGCGCAGCGGAGTTCCCATTTTGGTATTTGATGAAGTCGATGTCGGCATCGGGGGTGGGGTTGCTGAAATTGTCGGGCAATTATTGAGTCATTTAGGGCAACAACGCCAAGTGTTGTGCATCACTCACTTGCCACAAGTGGCTTGCCAAGGCGATCATCATTTACAAGTCAGCAAAACTTTTAAGCAACAAAGTACCCAGGCTCGCATTACTGTTTTAGAGAATCAACAGCGTGTTGAAGAAATTGCACGTATGTTAGGCGGCGTGGAAATGACTTCGCAAACTTTGGCGCATGCACGGGAAATGTTGCAACGTAGCACTGTTCCAAGATAAATCTTGGACTCCAAAATACTTTAAATAAGAAAGATGCTTAAATCTGAACTCATTCTCCCCCGCCTGAAAAAACGCGGTAATAGTGTCATGCCGCTCGCCTTGTCTAAGGACTATCACTATTTAAAGATTGCCAATGATTTAATACAATTCGTCAAGGCACACGTTGGGCGTAGCCGGGGAGAATTGGTTGATGGATTCCGCGCTTATGAGGGTGATAGTTTAGATTATCGCATCATTCGCGGTATGGCTAATATCTTAGTGAGCAGCTGCGTTTTTGGGCATGATCCACCCGTCAATCCGGTCGAATTACGGACTGCATTATTTAATCAAGGTCCTGTTACTATCAAAAGGGATTTGTTGAATGTCACAACACGGCTGCAAGTCGTGGCGGAAACGGCTGCTAAATTGAATCTGAGTAGTGAACAAGTTGAGCAAGCTTTGTTTGCTGATTTACTTGAAGAAAGGATTTTACTCGGCACGGGACAGATAATGACTCCTGTGGATTTGATTGCCCGTTATAATTTGGAAGTGGCGCGGGGTTTATTGTATTGGGCGCGTGATGTCGATATTATTGTACGTGACGCTTATAAAGATTTATTTAAATATATCAAGCTGTTCAAGTTGATGCACACGGTTTATCCAATCCCTCAAGGTGGATATAATATTATTTTACATGGCCCCATTTCGCCTTTTGTTAATTCAACGATTCGTTATGGCTTGCAATTTGCGAAATTTATGCCAGCCTTGTTATTGTGCAAATCTTGGCGCATGGATGCCCAAGTGCAGCTCCCTAAAACTAAGGGTCCATTGCATTACACTTTAGATGATAGTACTTCATTACGCAGCCATTTTAAGGCTTCTAATCTATTTGATAGCCGATTGGAGGCTGATTTTGCGGCAGAATTTGAGGCAAAATATGGAGGCGCAAAGCGAAAATGGGAGTTGGCGCGAGAGGATGAAGTGATTGTGCTTGGAGACAGGGTGATGATTCCTGATTTTTCTTTGAGCCATCGCAAGGATGGACGACGTGCGTTGATTGAAATTATTGGTTTTTGGCATCCTCGCTATTTGCAATTGAAATTAGAAAAAATCCGTGAAGCCGAGCGCAGTGATCTGATTTTATTGCTTTATGAGAGTGCTAATGTTGCACAGGGGGTATTTGAGAAGATTTCGGCGGGTGAAGTCCTTACCTTTTCTAAAAAACCTGTGCTGAAGGAGGTTTTGGCGGCGGTGGAAAGGTGTGCTGTTTGATTCGTGCTCGTCCAAGATAAATCTTGGACTCCAAGTCTCAATCCCCGTCCAGCTAAGAAACGCGAGTGTCCGCCGGTTGATGTGATCCATTTTGATGGGCATGGGGTTTTTGAGACGGAGAGCGAGCGGTATTACAACGGATAACTAATATGTTACTAGAATTTAGCGTGGAAAACTTTTTATCTTTCAAACAGAAGAATACTCTGAGTCTGGTATCTGCTAATATTGCCGGACATGAGGAAGATAATGTATTTACGATTAACGATTATGAACTGTTAAAGACTGCCATTATTTATGGTGCTAACGCCAGTGGCAAAACCAATTTGATTAAAGCTATGCGCTTTATGAAAAATATGGTGATCTTATCCTCTAAAGAGTCACAATCTGGTGAAGCCATTGACGTTGAACCTTTCAAGTTTAGTATAGATACTCACGATCAACCCAGCGAATTTGAGATTATCTTTATCTATAAAAAGGTACTTTATCGCTATGGCTTTACGGTTGATAGCCAGCGTGTTTATCAGGAATGGCTATACTACCTATCTAACAATCAATCCGAGGAAATCGAATTATTTGAGCGGAGATTTGAAAATGAGACTGAGACAATCAGCTTAGCTAAGCCCTTCAAAGAAGGTGAAATAGCCAAAACCCTTAAGATTAGAAAAAATGCACTGTTCTTATCGGTAGCCGCGCAACTTGATGACAGTGGCATTGCCGGGCAAATGATGGAATGGTTTAGAAATGGCTTTAAAGTCTTGTTTGCGCTTGAACCGGACGCTTATGAAAGTTTCACCCTAACAAAACTCAAACAACCAGACGACAAACAAGACATTCTGAGATTTCTTAAAGCGGCAGATACCGCTATAGAAAATATTGAGGTTGTGGATATCAAAGCACAAAATTTACCCCAAGAATTACCCAAAGGCTTAAAAGGTTTTCTAGTGTCAAGCGCGAAAGCGGTGATGACTGAACACCGTCTCTTTAATAACAAGGGGGAAACGGTTTCATCTGTATTGTTGAGCATGAAAGAAAATGAATCAGAAGGCACTAAAAAATTGTTTGCTTTATCTGGCTCTATCATAGACACACTGAAAAACGGAGAAGTACTCATCGTTGATGAACTGGATGCCAAATTACATCCCTTGATGATGCGTTTTATCCTTAATTTATTTCAGGATAAAGAAACCAATCCACATAACGCACAACTCATTTTTGAAACGCACGATACTAACCTACTCAGTCCTCGTTTTTTCAGGAGAGACCAAATATGGTTTGCGGAAAAAAACCCGCAAGGTGCCACGGATTTATTTTGTTTAGCCGCGTTTCAATTAGAACCGGATGATTCAAAGAATGGAGAACCGGTTTATAAAACTGAATATTTTCAAGGCCGATATGGAGCCATTCCGCTGATTGGAGAATTTGCCTTAGCTTTTGAGAAAGGGGCGCTGCATCATTTTTTGCAAGATTTTGAATAAAAATTAAAAAGGCTTGATTAAGTACTGAAGCATAAATTTTTTTGTAGGTAAATTATGAAAATAAAAAAGTGAGATGTGGTAATAATAAGCTAGCGTAGGGTGCGTCCCTTTGTGCCGCACGGAGTTCATTTGAGGCTTAACTTAATTTTTAATCGGAGAAATCATCATAATTTTGTTGGTTTTATAGGGTGGGACTCTGTTTTTTTTGGTAAGGTGTTTATAATGGAAAAAGATTCAGTTTATTTAGAAACCAGCCTTGTCAGTTATCTCACTGCGAGGCCTAGTAGAGATATTGTTGCAGCGGCACATCAAACGATTACTCTTGATTGGTGGGATAATTATCGTCAACATTTTGAGTTATTCATCTCTCAAGTAGTTGTTGATGAAGCCAAATTGGGAAATTCAGAAGCTGCTGCTAAAAGATTGAATATTTTGGAAGGCATTACTCATCTTGATATTTCTGAGGAAGTGGATAATTTCAGTCGTACATTAATCAGTGATGAAATCATTCCACAACAATCATTAGAAGATGCGTTACATGTAGCAGTCTCTTGTGTTAATGGAATGAATTATTTGTTAACATGGAATTGCAAACATATTGCGAATGCCAAAAAACGTGCTGAAATAGAAAGGCTTTGTGCTGAATTTGGGTATTTTTATCCGATTATTTGTACACCAGAAGAATTATTGTTAGGAGAATAAATATGTGGAACGATCCCATTTTAGAGGAACTTTACAAACACCGGCAAGAAATGGCGGCTAAGTTTAACTATGATGTCCATGCTTTGTGTAACTATTATCGGGAAAGACAAAAATTGGAAAATCACCCTGTTGTGTCTCTCCCCCCTAGATTGCTCAAGGATGTACCGCCGATTACTCAACGTCGATTAGATAAATAACTATGGTGGGTTTGGTGCCGTCTAGTTGTTTGAGAAGGTGGCACCATTTATTTACGACTAAAAGTGAGACGGGGTTTGCAACCCCGTCCGTAACGTTTCAGCTAGCGTGGGGTGCATCCCACGCACCAATTTCCTTGAAACCTAATATATAGCGGTGCGTAGGACTTTCCTACACGAACTTTTTTATTTTAATTAAAGAGGAGAGATGATGAGCCTAAAAAGTGAGATTATTCCCAAACGCTTCCGGTTTGCTAGAGGGGCTGCATGGTTATTTTTAGTAGCATCCATTCTGTTGCTGGTTTATACCTATTATCGTGCGGAGATTACATTTCATGGCAGTATGGATAACGGATATTTTAAATACTACCTGATCTCCCTAGCTGGGATTATTTTCTGGGGGGGGGTACTGCGGTTAAAAGATGAGATCAAACTCAATATCGTGATGGTAACCACCAGTCTGGTGGTGGGGCTTTATCTGGTAGAGATTAGCCTCAATTTGGTATTTCCTATCGTCGTCGGGAATAGGGCAGCAGCGGCAAGGGCAGCCGGGGTGGAGTTTGATACACGGACAAAATTTCAGGTTTCTCAAAATCTGAAGAGTGAGGGGGTGGATGCTGTTCCATCCGTTCATCCATGTGCTTTTATTGGAAGCAACGGTGTTGCGGGTGTAGAACCTTTGTATCCTTTTGGAGGGGTTTCTGGAAAAACTACTGTATTCTGTAATGAAAGTGGTAAGTACCTGAACTTTCCAAGTGATCGTTATGGTTTTAATAACCCGGATTCTGAGTGGGATTCATCTCAAACAGAGTGGGTATTAACGGGGGACTCCTTTGCTCATGGCACTTGCGTTAATTCAGGGGATGATATTGCAGGGCTGCTCCGGTCAATAACCGGAGAGACTGTGATTAATCTGGGAAATGCTGGAAATGGTCCTCTAATCGAGTTGGCGGTGCTAAAGGAGTATGCTGAATCAAGAAAACCAAAAACAGTGCTTTGGGTCTATTATGAGGATAATGAGCTGGTGAAAGAGCTAATAGGAGAAAAGTCAAGCCCGCTATTGATGAGTTATCTACAGCCTGAATTCTCCCAGAATTTAATTCACCGGCAAACAGAAATTGACAACAGACTTGGCAAGTATATTGCTAAAGCAGAGGCAGAGGCAGAAGCAGAAGCAGAGGCACTTTTATGGAAAATAAGAGTGTTACGTTTATATAATATACGTGAACGAATAGGGTTTGACGTTGACGTTGAGGTTGAGGCTGACGTTGACGTTTCGCCGCTATTCACTGAAATTCTAACAAAAGCCAGAGATCGGACAGCGGCATGGGGCGGTAAGCTCTACTTTGTCTATTTGCCTGA
>JBDLJY010000083.1:0-22107 GCA_039714115.1 Pseudomonadota bacterium
AAATCTGTGATATTGTGCCTTGGAGTCCAAAGCTTTAGCTTTGGACTGGCTGCGGGCTCGTCCAAAGCTAAAGCTTTTTCTCGTTCCCACGCTCTGCGTGGGAATGCCTGCTGCGACGCTCTGCGTCGCGTGTGAAAATTCATGATAAAGAGTGAAATTGATATGAAAATTGAATCTATCTCATTAAAAAACTTTAAAACGTTCCAATCTGCTGAACTCAAGGACATACCCAGAATGTGTGTCATCGTCGGTGCCAATGGCAGTGGTAAATCGACTTTGTTTGATGTGTTTAGTTTTCTAAAAGATGCCATGAAGGACAATGTACAAAAGGCATTAAACAAACGCGGTGGCTTTAGGGAGGTGGTGAGTCGGGGACATGAAAACGAACCGATTGAATTAAAAATTCAATTTCGTATGCCTGTGCAAAAATTGGTGACATACCAATTACAAATCACCCTGAAAAACAATCGTCCCATCATTAAACGAGAAGTTCTGCGTTATAAACGGGGGGAGGCTCCATGCCATTTTCTGGATTTTCAGTATGGAAAAGGTTATGCCATTACTAATGAAGAAGATTTTAATAAACCAGACGAACAATTAGAGCGTGAAGAACAAACTTTAGATTCTCCTAATATTCTTGCCATTAAAGGTTTGGGACACAAAGCGAAAAAGCGGCGAATGCTTTTAGACAACTGATTGAAAATTGGCAGATTTCTGATTTTCATCTCAACCAAGCGCGGCAAATACAGGATGATGGCTATGCTAAACATTTATCTAGTGAAGGTGAGAATTTATCTCTTGTGGCACAATTTCTCTATGAAGAACACCGAGAGATTTTTGATCAAATACTGAAAAAGCTATCTGCTCGTGTGCCGGGTATTCAAAGCGTGGCAGCAAAAACCACTGAAGATGGACGTGTGCTGCTAAAATTCCAAGATAATGCCTTCAAAGATCCGTTTTTAGCCCGCTATGTTTCAGATGGCACTCTTAAAATGTTTGCCTATCTGATTTTATTACATGATCCGTCGCCACACCCCTTATTGTGTGTTGAAGAACCGGAAAATCAATTATATCCACATTTGCTTTATGAACTAGCTGAGGAATTTCGGTTATATTCTCTGCGTGGTGGACAAGTCATGGTTTCTTCACATTCGCCAGATTTTTTAAATGCCATAGAATTAGATGAAATATTTTGGTTGGTAAAAAAAGAGGGTTATACCACCATTCGACGAGCCAGAGAAGTTGAATTGGTTTCAAATCTAGTTAAAGGTGGAGATAAACCGGGATGGGTATGGAAAAAGGGTTTATTTGAAGGAGCAAATCCAAAATGAAATACAAATATCAGGTGCGAGGGCGGCAATCGTTCCCATAGCTTTAGAGTTTTTATCAGCGGCATTCTCAAATTATTAAGTACAACAGGTAATAAAAATCATGTGGCGTAAAATAGCAAGCCTATTCCAAAAGGAAATTTGTCCATACTGTTTTGAATATTTCCATATTAAAGACACACCTTTTCGATGCACCAGTCCGCCCAGCCGATGTGCGCCAGCACCTGATGCGATTTATCAATCAGCTTGGGCAGATTCACGCCCGCTGGGTAAAGTGTTAAATCCGACTGGCAAGTTCAAAGATCGCTTTAAGCAATCCCATCGTTGTGGGAGTTGCGGTCATCAAAGCCGTAAACGCCTATGCCCACACTGTCATAGCGATTTGCCGCATACAACAGGGCAATTTAAAAACTATATCTTTGCCGTCATAGGTGCTAAGGAGGCGGGTAAAAGTCACTATATTGCTGTCCTGATCAATCAGCTCAGAAAGCAGATAGGCCCAAACATGGATATGCTATTGGAGCCGATGAATGACGAAACGATCAAGCGTTACCGAAACGACTTTTATAACCCAGTTTACAATGAAGGAAAAATCATCAAAGCCACTGACACCGCTTTGGCGGATCGTAGCGTTCAACAGCCTTTGGTTTATAGCATCACCTTTAGCGGAAAAAGCTTGCTGGGTAATAATCGTATCAAAAAGGCATTTGTGCTCGTTTTCTTTGATACAGCTGGGGAAGATCTCAATGATGAGGACGTGATGTCAACGGTCAATAAATATATATACCGCTCCGACGGAGTTGTCTTGCTCATAGATCCCTTACAACTATTAAGCGTCCGTCATCAAGTGCCTAATGGCACCGCCTTACCTCATGTTAATACGGAAACCGCCGATATTCTGAACCGTACAACACGTCTTATTGAGAAAGGCTGCGAACTCAAACCCACAGATAAAATAAAAACGCCACTGGCGATAGCCTTTTCAAAGTTTGATGCCGTTTTGCCGCTCATCGATCCTCAATTTCAATTACACGCAGCCGCAAACCATGAAAAGGGCTACGACATTGGCGATTTCGAGGCGATCAATAGTGAGATGATGTCTTTGCTAGATCAGTGGAACGGACAGGATATCATTCAACTGGCTAAGACACGATACACCAAATACGGTTTTTTTGGTCTAAGTGCCTTGGGCTGTAATCCTCATAAGACTAGCGAAATTCCTAGTGTTATCCCTCGCCGCATTGAAGATCCATTCCTTTGGCTGCTGGCGCAAAATGGGATCATCAAAAAGGTACGACACAAATGAAAAAATTAAAACAAATCATCTGTTTACAGCTCCATTACACCTCTTGTCGTTATGGGCGTTCCGGTCATGCCGGTTTTCAGACTCGCGCCATGAGCAGCGATATTAAACCGGATGAACAACGAGCTGTGGAGCGCTTGGGAATCTATCAGCCACCACGTAACACAGATCAAGATTTTCCAAAAGCGTATCGTCACGCTTACTTGGGAACTGGCAAACTAGCTATAATCAAATCAGCCTATGTCGGACAAGATTACACGCGACGTGGTGGAAATTACTTTTCCCATGCCCTGATTATTAAAGATCGTTTGCCTGATGATATTTGGCCAGTTGATTTATACGAATGGGATGGCTGGAAAGATAAGCTGTTGCCAGCAGAAGATACGGAGGATGCCAATTTTGAATTACCAGCCGTGACGCTGACACCGGATAAAAAAGCTTACGCTTTCACGGAACTTCATGAATTTATTAACGAGGAGCCTGATCGCCAAAACCAACTGGCGTACATGATCCAAGCACTATTCATGCGGCGGGAGACTTCAAGAAAGCTCGTGATCCGGGAAGAACTGGAAACAACAGGCTTATTTTGGATTGCCTGTTTACAAAAATCATTTCCGCCTAGTCATCAAAAAGAGTTGGATTGTTCCAGTTACCAATTTGATCCCCGTGCCTGTCTAGCAGTCAACGTGACACGGGGAGAAACGAACTTTCTGCTGGGTGAAAACGAGCGCAAATATCAATTTTATGTTTTTGACTTTGTGGAGGGCAATCATAGTCAAGTAGGTACTATTAACGAATATGCCACCACCGTTTCGACTTGGATGAGTACACAGCCTGATAGACTTCAGGATTTTTACGACTTTACTAGACTATTCGAGTATGACAGTCTGAATAATGAACTTGTATTGATGCTTCATCTATTTCAGATCAGCATTGGCATAAAGCTAACGCTGGAAGAAACAGATTTGGTGGATATACTGGATTTTGTCAAATCATACACAAAACAGGAAAATTTTGCGCGTATTCTCCAAATTATAGGCTCGGCTGTAGAAAATTTCACAAAATCTGAAAACCCAGCCATTTTAACGCATTTTGCCCGCTTTTTCATCAAGAGTGCTGCAAACGACAGTGAATACCGGCAGCTATCTTATCAACTCATTATTCGCTTATTCGACAAAGAGTTGTTTAATGATAGCGGTTTGATTGACGAAATCAATGCGCTACGTTCAGAGGCAAAAGCGGCTTTTGACGACGCTGACAACCGAGCATTTTCGACTTTGTTTTTGTCGGAGCCGCACTTGTCGAAAATCACCTCAAATATTCAGTCGTTGCCTCCGGAAAAATTGTCTCTTGCCATTAACGAGCTCATTTCTTCAATACGCGCTTTGGACAACCAAGCCAAAGTGTACGAGGATGTTTATCTCAGGCAGTTTGTGGAGCAAGTGGTATTAGCCAATGTGCCACAACTCAATCAGCTTGAATGGTTGTTGACTCCGTTTATTGATGAGCCTCTAGCGGTTGCCAGCATTTGTGTCTATATCTCCGAAATTTTGGCGGATCAGATCGAAGTCCGTGACGAATCAATGAGGAGGTTTGCGTATTTATTAAGCGATAGGTTTGCGGAATATCGTTTCAGTATTATTAACACGATGAAATGGAGTCGCACTACATGGCAGATATTAGAAGAGGAGTGGAAATACGCCATAGCAAAGCAGCGTGACAAGGTTGCCGCCCACGCGAGCTATTATCAACACGTTCTTCAAGATGACTCTGAATTTTCACGACATTATCTGCCCGTATTTTCGGCTGAACTGTGGAAATTATTATCGAACTCGAAAAAAGAACAACAAGCACAGGCTATCGCTTGGATTCGAGATAAACAGACTGAGTCTTTTTCAACCGAGCTAGTAAAGGCAGTATTTCAAACTGCGAATGAAAGCGTTGATTTTCATGACAGGCAATCCGATGAGTTGTACCGGATGCTTGTCGATCAGGTACAGCGCCGCGAGATTGAATTGTGTCCGAATCGCTTGATGCTTAGAGAGGCTATTATCAAAGTCAATGTAGATAAGTTTTACTTTGATAAACAGCAACTTAATAAAATTAAAGCCGCATTGGTGGGAGTGGACAACAAGACGTACAAAGAATTTAGTCAGATTTATTTGCCTTTAATTCTTTCCTGTCTCACGAAAAAAGAACAGCATGGTTTGGTGATAAAAGCCGTATTTTGCCCTGAACAGGTTGATATTTTCAAGCAATCGTATGGTTTGTTTTATGAAAAAAGATCAGCCAAGCAATTTGATGATGCAGACATGGCGGCATTAATGTTCTGGTTGTACTTAAATGATGAGGATAAGGAGACGTTTCAACTCATTCAAGCATCCGCTATCGACTGGTTATCGTCTCGTATTGCCAAGTTAAAGGATAAAGCGTATTCAATGCTTTTGCGCGAGATTAAAAAGGAGAAAGAGATGGCACAATGGGAGCAAATCTCTTCCAAAGTCAAAGAAAAGAAAAATAGTTGGTTTCGCCGCTTATTACGAAAATGGCGAAAATGAAGTTCCAAGATAAATCTTGGACTCCAAATACCCTAATATTGAGGCCAACAATATGAGTATATCTACCGAGCCAGCAATCAAGAGCTACTTTTTTGGTAAAGGCTATCGTGATTTGGGAGCGGTTATCAAAGAAAGCTGGGAACGTAATCTTGACTCAACTAAAGACTTTTTTTCCAGAACAAAGAAAGATGGTGAAGAGTGGCAGAAAGTGTTATCGTTCATATTCTGGGGCGGCGCTGGCGTTTCTGTCATTGTTTTTGGTACGCTTTTTTTCGTTGCGGTTTCACTGCTCCATATTTTGCTCCTTAGCTCATTTTTTTTACTGATATATATTATATTTACAATTGTTTGGGTAACTGAACGCAGCTATCTTTTTTTTCACGGTTTTTTTTCTGTGTGTCCGCACTGTCACGAAAAAACGGTGCTACCAGAGTATCTGTGCGATAAATGCGGAAAAATCCACAAAAAACTCGTGCCAAACACTTATGGGATATTATTCCATCAGTGTCAGTGTGGGCAAAAATTACCTGCAACGTTTTTTGTCAACAGGGGGCGGCTACAAGCACGTTGTTCGCATGAGAACTGTCATCAATTGCTGCATAGAGAACATGTTGAGTCGAAAAAAATATTTGTCCCAATCTTGGGTGGTCCATCTGTGGGAAAAACCGCATTTATGTTTGCCGTGGTACGTCAATTGGTTGAAAAAAAAGCGGCTGAGATGGGCTTTGAGGCAGCCTTTGTTGATAGCAATACGGAGTCTGAGTATAAGAGTATTGTCAATCAGCTACGCAAGGGAAACGTGCCAACAAAAACAGTCGCCAGTATCCCTAAAGCCTTTAATTTGGCGTTAAAAAAGGATGGCAAAACCAAGTGGTTTTTGTATATTTACGATCCAGCCGGAGAAGCCTTTGAAAACACGGAAAATCTGACAGGGCACCAATATTATGAGTATTTGAGTGGCATGATAATGATCGTTGATCCGTTCAGTATTCCAGCAGTCAGGCGAGATTATGAGAATGAACTTTCACGAACATGGTCAAACGTCAATCCAAGTCAGTTGAATATTGATGATGCGCTTAATAACGTATTATTAACCTTAGAGCAATCATTTGGACTTTCCAAAACGGGCAAGATAAAAAAGCCTTTGGCTGTTGTGATCAGCAAAGTGGATGCCTTTGGGCTTGATAAACTCCTCGGAGAGGTCGATAAAAAGAGTGATCTCATAAGGCAGCAATTAATAGACTGGGATGAAGGAGGGTTGATACAGCAAATTGAGACTCGTTTCAAGGATGTTCAGTACTTTTCTAGCTCCGCATTAGGGAGAATACCGGATTCAACGAGCAAGGATTTTGTTTCTAGCCATGTGTTCGAGCCTATGTCATGGCTGTTAAACCCTGTGATTTCTAAAAAGTCCAAATTGAATCTCCCAGCATTAGGAACGGGTATAGTGGCTGTTTTAATTGTCGTCATTTTTTATGGCATTTGGTCATATAGTAAGCAAACGCCAGACAACATACCCCCTATACCCATTCCTAAAGTGCAAACGCCCGAAGTTGTCCGTGCTAAACCTGCTATCATCTATCAAGAAAACGAGACATTCCATATTGGTGATGAAGAAATAAGAGGATGGCAATCTTTGCATGGTGATTGTTTTACGGCGACATTCAATGTGGATAGCCCCTTCATCCAAACTCTCACTTTGAAGTTGGATATATGGAATTCAGATAGTAGTTCCAATACAATTTTATTGAACGGTATGAAAGTAGCAAGCTTGCCGTATCAAGATCGGCGGATTAAAAAGTGGGTTAAGGCTCAAGTCGATATAGCGACAGATACATTGCGGCATAACAGGGAGAATCAATTACAAATTTGCTCTGGTGTCACTACTGAGGGTGATAAAGATGATTTACGGATTAGGAAAATTCTGCTTAGGGCTGAATAACAAAAAAATCAGGAGAAAATATGCCACAAATTGTAGGTGCTCTAATTGTAATATATATAGCAATATGGGTTATTGCAGCCGTTGTTTGGATAATTCAATGGATAGCGGCAGGTTTGGTTTGGGTTTGGCAAGTGTTCCTCATGCCGTTTTTTGTCTATTTAACACCGGCTGTTCTTATATCAGTCACAGTAGCAGCGATTTTCTGGGGTAGTTGGATTGCCGTACAAAATTATTTTGCATCGCTCAAAACTAACGTCAATCCTGCGGGGCTATCTGGGAGTTTCACCAGATATTACATCATTTCCATGCTGACTCTGTTTCTTGCGGTCATTTATTTATTACTTGCAATAAAGTCTTCATTGTTGATTTATCATTCAGGGGAGCTATTTGTAGAGCATGTGGTTGAGTATTATGCTGCAATTATATTTCCAGCATTTCGGATACATTTTCCGTTTTGGGACAGATAAATAAATTTTAAACATAATGAAATTTGCAAAACCAATGACAGTACTCCAACAATCAATTCAATGGATTGTGCGTGATTTAGGGGACGCAGTGCCTGGTATTGAGAGCAATACAGATGTTTGTGGTGGTTCACCCTGTATTGTCCGTACACGAATACCCGTTTGGGTGTTGGAACAGGGAAAACGTTTAGGAACAAGTGAAGCGGATTTGTTACGATGCTATCCGAGCTTACGTGCTGAAGATTTGACTAATGCATGGGCTTATGTCCGTACTCATCGAGCAGAAATTGAACAACAAATCCGTGAAAATGAAGAAGATTCAATTAAAAATATGGCTAAACTTTATGGTGATGAAAATTTTCCACTACCTGTTGTTGATGAACTCCGTCGGTTAGAACACGATGTAATCACTCTCCAAGACACTGGAAAAGGTGAACAGGGTGTGTCTGACGAGGCGGTTCTGGCATTACAGAAGGGCGGGCGGTGTTGACTATTAATCGTAAGCACTTTATTCGTCTCCACCGTCTACAACATGAACATGCTGGCATTATTGTTTGTACTTTCGATCCTAATTTTGTCAGGCAAGCAATACGTATCCATGAAGCGATTGAATTAAAAGCACCGCTTTTAGGTCAATTAATCCGTGTCAATCGCCCAGCGTCGTAAGTTAAGTTCTGTCGTTATGAAACGGGATAGAAATACCATCATCGGGCTTATCAGAAGGGACATTAAGTATTTTAGCATTGACTATTTTGCCTTATGTTGCCACGCTGCCTCAAGTTATCACCGAGCCTGAAAACGGCATTCATCCCAGTGCTATTGAGGCGGTGTTACAGGCAATACGGGCGGTGGACTCATCACAAATATGGTTGACAACGCATTCGCCCATTGTGCTGGCACATACTGCTCTTGAAAATATGCTATGTCTACGTCATTCTGCCAATGGCAGTGTTGATGTTGTTTCCGGGGACAAACACCCACGACTCATGGCAAGGCGGTATTGACTTAGGGACACTGTTTGCAGCGGGGGCGTGAGAGATTGTATTTTTCTATTGGCAGATTTGGGAATGGTGGCTATAGCTGAGTTCTAAAAATGAGAAAATCCTGTAAATTATCATATCACGCCATATATAAATAGAAGGTATTTAAAATGACAGAAGGGACTGAAACTTGGTGCCGGACGGCACATATTTTTTTGCTCATAAAATCAATCGTTTGTCCTTAACTTAATGGCATTGTATTGCCACATACGATATAACTTATTATGTCTAATCAAATACCAACCTATTCTCTTGAGGAAATTTGTAAAGCGGCAAAAACAGGTAACATTTCTTACCAAGGTAAAAGTGAGAGGCCCCAAATTGACGCAATGAATCTCGGATATTCTCAGGATGAGATTGTGAAATGCTTATGTTCATTAACCTCTTCTCAATTCATTGAGTCAAAAAAATATACTACGCCACGGGGAAATAAGAAGGTGACTTTTGATGTTTACATAGCAAGGTGTACCAATTCTGAAGGGCAACTAGACAGCTTGTATATAAAATTGAGATTATCCTCATCGTGGCTGATAATCGCTTCATTTCATCTCCCTAGATAGGTTTTCTATATGAACGCTAAAAATTTGATCTGCCCAATATGTGAAGAAGGGCAACTTGTTCCTAATGTCTGTATGGAAAAGACTATTTATAAAGAAAAAAGCTTGACAGTTAATTATGAATCTTCGACGTGTTCAATATGTGGAGCAGAGATAGTCACACCAACACAGGCACACCGTAATCAAGTACATATCCTAGATGAACAGAGAAAAAGTGACGGGCTGCTAATCAGCAGTGAAATCAAAGATATTCGAGAAACTTTCAATCTGACCTCAACTCAAGCTGCTGAACTATTTGGTAGTGATGTGACCGCATTTTCTAAATATGAAAGAGGAGAAGCGACACAAAGCGTTAGTTTGGATAAGCTTTTACGTCTCGTCAAAGAAATGCCCTTAGCGTTTGAACGCTTACGGTTGATTTCTGGCTTATAAGTACGGCTTTTTGGAGTCCAAGATAAATCTTGGACTCCAAAAAATAGAAGATATTTTAAATAAATGACAGAAGAAACTGAAACACAAAAACAGGATAATATCCTTCAAAACCTTGAACAAAAGCTAGAATCAGGCATTTCTAAAATGCTCAATGCTTTTGAACAAAAAATTGCCTTTGACGCTGCAAAACAGCAACAGATTGATCGTCTCCATGCAGAAATGCAAGAATATCGAACAGATATGATTGCCAAGACAAATAGACCGCTCGTCAATGGCTTGATACGCTTACACGATGATATTGGTAGGCTAATAGAAGGACTAAAACCCAATGAACAATTGGAACCCGACAAGTTATTAAAAGGAATCCAGGAAGATATCGAAATTCTTCTCGATCAAAATGGAGTTGCCACCTTTAGAGAGCCAGTTGATACCTTCCAACCCAGAAGACAACGCGCACTCAAAAATGTCTCTACGACTGATGAAAAAATGGTTGGCAAGGTTGCAGAACGAGTCAGACAGGGGTTTGAGCAGGGTGATGAGATTATTCAAAAGGAACGGGTAAACGTTTACGTACTCGACAAAACAACTATAAATACTGAAACAAAGGAGCAAACTAATGGCTGAAAATCAAATCTATGGGATCGATCTCGGCACCACCTATTCGTGCATTGCCTATGTTGACGAACACGGCAAACCGGTGGTTGTGCCAAACGCCGATAACGATCTAACCACGCCATCAGTAGTTTATTTTGAAAGCCCTGAGAATATTGTTGTGGGGAAAACCGCAAAGGAAGTCTCGGAGGTTTATCCCAAACAAGTGATCTCCACAGTCAAACGAGTGATGGGTGATACCGACTGGGAATTTGAATCTGGCGGGCATACTTACACGCCACAAGAAATTTCCTCACACATCCTCAGAAAGCTTGTCGCAGATGCCGAGGCGAATACGGGGCATAAAATAAAAGACGTTGTGATAACAGTGCCCGCCTATTTTGGTGTCAATCAAAAAGAGGCGACTAAACAGGCTGGCGAATTGGCCGGTTTAAACGTACTTTATGTGATCCCTGAGCCAACAGCAGCGGCGATTTCTTATGGTATGGAACAAGAAGATGACCAAGTTATTTTGGTCTATGATCTCGGAGGCGGTACGTTCGATATTACCGTCATAGAAGTATCGCGCGGGGCTATCACCGTTATATGTACTGGCGGAGATCATCAGCTAGGCGGTCGTGACTGGGACGAGGCTTTGGCAACCTATTTTGCCCAATGCTTCTCTGATGAGACTGGCACATCAGCCGATGAATTGACAGAAAACCTAGAAACTTGGCAAGAACTGCTCAATTCCGCTGAAGACGGTAAAAAAGCATTATCGACAAAAACGAAAAGGCTCGAAAAATTGAGCCACGAAGGGGAAAGGGTAAGAATAGAGCTGACTCGGGACAAGTTTGAAGAAATCACTTCAAGCTTCATGGAACGGACAATCAGCAAGACGGAAGCACTCCTCCAAACCGCCAAAGATAAGGGCTATACTCATATTGACAAACTACTCCTTGTCGGTGGCTCTACTTACATGCCGCATGTCAAGGCCAAGTTAGAGCAGAAATTCCCGTTTGAGATACGCCTGTTTGATCCTAACCAATCCGTCGCCAAGGGTGCCGCGATTTTCGGTTACAAATGCTATCTTGACCAGCAAATCAAGATTGCCATCGCCGAAGAAACTGGGCAGGTTGCTGAAACGCTCAACCTCGACTCGGTGAATGAAATTGTATTCAAAGAAGCGCAGGAAAAAGTCGCCAGTCAGCACGGTTTAGCCTTACCCGGCTTGAAAAAGCTAACCGAGACACAGATTACTAACGTC
The DNA here is from genome assembly GCA_039714115.1 of Pseudomonadota bacterium. Lineage (GTDB taxonomy): Bacteria > Pseudomonadota > Gammaproteobacteria > Beggiatoales > Beggiatoaceae > Thiomargarita. Next base: position 11,483 of record JBDLJY010000083.1, read on the forward strand.
ACCTCTAAAAGTTTTGGGATTGTTGTCGTTATTAACGAAAATGGTGACGAGGGTGTTCAAAATATGATCATGATCGATGAGAATATTCCTAAGAATATTACACTGCCATTCTCTACATTTGCAGATAACCAAGAAGGTGTCAACCTTCGTTGTATGGAGAATACAGAAAGAAAGGGTGCTGATGATCCGCCACTACCTCAAGTGGAGCCAACCCAAGAAATTGGTAACGCGGAACTCCGTTTTTCTCGGCCATTACCAAAAGGTTCGCCAATTGAGGTGACATTCTCCTTAGCCCCGGATGGCCTTTTGTCGATTCATGGCAAGGATCTCACGACGCACGGTGAGATTGATGCCGAGTTCAAGACAGATAGCATCTTGTCCCGTGAAGAACTGGAAGAGAAGAAAAAACACAATTTGGCGATTTCTGTATCGTCATAAGGGCAACCACAAGGGATTGCCCCTACAGAGCATTTTATGTAGGGGCAATCCTTTATGGTTGCCCCTGTTAGGCGATGGCATTGACGCAGAGCGTCGGGGCATGCATTCCCACGCAGAGCGTGGGAACGAGAAAATTAGCGGAGAAAAAAAAATATGGCACTTGCCGTTGGGATAGATTTAGGTACAACAAATTCTGCAATCGCCTATATTAATGAACATGGACAACCAGTCGTCATTCCCAATGAATTAGGCGAATCTATCACACCATCAGTGATATGTTTCAAGGATGGAGAGCAGATCATTGGCGATGATGGCAAAGAAATGCAGGCCTTAGGCATGTACCCAGTCGCCGCATTCTTTAAGCGGCAAATGGGGGATGAACTGTTTATTTTTCATGCAGACGGAGTGGATTATTCGTCCACCGAGCTTTCAACGCTGCTTTTGAAAAAACTCAAAAAAAATGCTGAAGCGCATCTCGGTCAAACGATAACCGATGCCGTGATTACCGTGCCCGCCTATTTCCGCGATCCTGAGCGAAAAGCAACGATTGAAGCTGGTCAAGCGGCGGGCCTCAACGTATTGCAAGTCATCAATGAGCCGACGGCGGCAGCGGTTGCTTATGGATTAAACAAAACGCAAAAAAAACAGCGCCTTCTTATTTATGACTTGGGCGGTGGCACCTTTGATGTCACTTTGCTAGAATTAGAAAAAGATCACGTCAGAGTCAAAAATTCGGACGGCGATCATCAACTGGGTGGCAAAGACTGGGATGATCGCATCATCGAATATTTGGCCTCAAAATTCCAAGACGAATACGGCATCGATCCCTTGGAAGATGCAGAAAGTCTTGCTGATCTGTTGGTCCAAGCGGAAGAGGCTAAAAAACGCCTAACCTCTTTTGAAAAAACGGTCATTTCTATTGCCCATGAAGGCAAAAAAGGAAAATATGAACTGGATCGCGCTACATTTGGACAGATTACGTCCGATCTGATGGAACGCACGATGTCCATGACTATGCGGGTACTAGAAGATATGCGGCTCAAACCCAGTCATATCGACGGCGTGCTACTGGTTGGCGGCTCGACACGTATGCCGATGGTTCATCAGTTTATCGCAAAACAATTTGGCAAACAGCCGATGACTGGCATCAATGTGGACGAGGCTGTCGCCTTGGGTGCCGCGCTGGTTGCTAAAGAACGCGGACAATCCAAACCTATTTTTGCCTTAAAGGGGCGGACAATTGATGTGACTAATCATGATTGCCATCAATCAGGATCAAACGGCATATATCAACAGCATTATTTTGCCCAAAAATGCCGAAATCCCTTGTCAGGAGACGCGCCCTTATCAGCATCGAACACTTCGCTCCGGCGAAAATCAGCTTGAGATATTTATGACGCAAGGAGAAACCGAGTCACCTGAAGATGTGGCCTACTTGGGGCGTTATGTCGTGCAAGATATTCCTCATCAGAAAGGGGGTTTGGCGGTGATCGATGTCGGTTATCACTACGATGAAAGTGGCACAGTTCAGGTGGACGCTAAGGCGCGGAATAATAAACAAAAGCTGAAAATAAAGATTGAAAAGCTACCGAGCGATGTGCCACAACGATTTATGAAACCGCCTGAGTTACAGGTTGAGGAGCCGGAACATGTGACGGCTTATCTGGCGTTTGATTTATCAGGTTCCATGTCTGGGATGCCATTGGATGAGGCTAAAAAGGCAGCACTTGGATTCCTAAAGAATTCTGATTTGAGCCATTGCTCTATTGGGATTATTGCCTTTTCTGACAGGGTTAAAACCAAACTCAAGGCGAGCCAGAACGCGAGGAAAATTGAGAATGCGATCAATGATCTCACGATGGGCGAAACCGGATATGGTAACGATACACACCCATTTGATGAGATTAACAGTTTAATGACAGGATTAGACGGACGGCGATTTGGCATTGTGCTGGCAGATGGCGTTTGGTCTAATCAAAAGAGAGCCGTCGAACGGGCTAAACAGTGTCATTCAAATGAGATTGATATTATTGCTATTGGTTTTGGAGGGGCTGATAAGAAATTTCTAAAAGCCATTGCATCGTCGGATGAAGATAGTTTTTATACCTCGATGGATGGGCTAGTCGAGACATTTTCTACCATTGCTCAAGTTTTAGCGGAGACGGGAGGCGTCAAACGTGGGCTTGGTTTGTTGTCACGATTGAAAGGCATCTAATCATTATTTTTACTATATTTGGACTTACGCACTCTGATTAATTCGACGCCTCGCGTCGAGGCAGGCATTCCTTTGCCTCGCGTGGGAACGATAAATAAGTAACGAAACAGAATAAATTGGAGACAATGATGTATTCAAATGAACAGGCTTTAGTCGATACTCATCAACGCGGTGTTTTTTTGGACATGGCAGTTTACCAGAAAATGCTCGACACACTAGAAGCATTGAAATCTCTTGATGCTTATAAAACAATTCAAGCTGAAAAAATTGACGCACAAGCGACTTTAACTGAACTTTTGGATCAAGTTGCCAGTGAAAAAGAACGTATGACTTTAACATACAAAAAAAATGTATTTTTGGCGGTGGTGCCGATAGAAGATGTTGATGTGATTGAACAACTTGAAGACTGCATTGATAACGCCGATGCGGATGATGCGCTTAAAGAAGAGGGGTCAATTCCTTGGGAACAAGTCAAAAAAGAATTGGAGTTATAAACAATGGCTTATTCTATTGATTTTAAACCCATAGCTAAACGTCAATTAGCCAAGCTTCATAAGGCTATTCAACATCGTTTAGAAGCCAAAATAGATGCTTTAGGTGAAAATCCACGTCCACACGGCTATAAAAAGCTCCAAGGCTTTGAAAATCGTTACCGTATTCGGGTTGGAGATTATCGGGTGATTTATGAAATACACGAGGATGTGTTGCAGGTTTTGATTGTGAAAGTGGGGCCTCGACGGGATATTTATGGGGATTAAAAAAACGTGCAAGGTATGCCTTACAGTCCATGGCTCTTAATGCTAAAGTAGGCTAAAGCCTACTAACAAATTGAATTTAGTAACCTTTAGCTGACAGAGTCCTCTTGGACGTCGGCTCATCTTCAAGTTTTTTTTAGGAATGGAATTAAGAACAATCGTTCTCATAGCTTTAGAGTTTTTATCAGCGGCATTCTCAAATTATTAAGTACAACGGATTAGCTTCATTCCCTGATTACTTGAGATTTTCTTCAATGGGCGATATTTAATGATGGCGGTTGACTTATCAGGCAGTATGCGATATAAAGTTTTTTTTCTCGTTCCCACGCTCTGCGTCGCCTATAAAAATTAACATCATGAACCTATTACACTTTATAAGACCCTACTGGTTAATAGCCCTATTACCACTATTAATCATACTATGGATACTAATACAGCGCCACCTTAGCAGCGGCAACTGGGCAAAAGTCTGTGATCCCGAACTCTTGCCGCATATATTAATGGCTCAAGAAAAAAAGCGGCAAAACTGGCCTCTACTCGCTATCGCAGGCATATTAGCCATACTCGCCTTAGCCGGTCCCACTTGGGAACGCTTGCCACTGCCCGCATTTCGTGACACCTCAGCTTTAGTCATCTTGCTTGACTTATCGCACTCAATGGACGCAACCGACATTAAACCCAGTCGTTTAGTGCGAGCGCGTTTTAAAGTCGCTGACATACTCAAGCAGCGTCACGAAGGGCAAACCGCATTAATTGTCTATGCCGGAGACGCCTTCACAGTGACACCCTTGACGGATGACACCGAAACCATTGCATCCCAATTATCCGTACTCAAGACATCACTCATGCCCAGCCAAGGCAGTCGCGCTGACATTGCCCTAGAAAAAGCTGCCGCTTTAATAGAACAGGCAGGGCTAAAAAACGGTAACATCTTACTCATAACCGATGGATTAAATGAAACGCAATATAAAAAGGCGACTCAAAAAATAAAACACCATCAAATCTCTATTCTCGGTGTTGGCACCCCTGAAGGCGCCCCAATTCCGCTGGAAAATGGCGGATTTTTAAAAGACGCTCAAGGTGCCATTGTTATTCCTAAATTAGAACCAAGCCGTTTACGCAAACTCGCTCACATTTATCAAACCATTAAAAACGATGATAGCGACATCAAAGCCTTGGCAGCGGCCTACAACACTAATATGATTAAAAATCAAGAAGATAAAAATAAATTACAAATTGACACTTGGCGCGAAAAAGGCCCTTGGTTATTACTGCTACTCTTACCCTTAGCCGCCCTTGGTTTTCGGCGTGGACTATTGTCCATAATATTTCTCCTCATTTTTTTTCCTATTCCCCAACAAGCCCAAGCGTGGGACTGGCTCTGGTTGACACCCGATCAAGAAGCCTTTAAAGCCTTTAAAAACGGAGAAATGCAAAAAGCCGCTGACTTATTCAATAACCCAGAATGGAAAGGCGCAGCCCAATACAAGGCGGGAGAATATGAACAAGCACTTAAATCCCTAGAAGGTTTGGAAAGTGCCGATGATTGGTATAACAAGGGTAATGCACTGGCTCGACTATCGCGTTATCCTGAAGCCATTGAGGCTTATAAAAAGGCACTTGAATTAAATCCTGACCATAAAGATGCCCAATATAACAAAGCCTTAATTGAGAAACAGTCTCAACAAAATCAAAACTCTCAACAATCGGATTCACAAAAGCAAGAACAAAAGCAAGAACAAAAGCAAGAGTCGGCAGAAAAATCTCAACAATCCGATTCACAAAAGCAAGAAGAAAAGCAAGAGTCGGCAGAAAAATCAAAATCTCAACAATCCGATGAACAGGAACAGACTCAAGAAAAGTCGGACAAATCACTTGATAAACAGGCTGAAGAGGAGAGTCAAACCTCTACGCCAAATGAAGCAGAGCAGGCGAAAGAGCAATTACTACGCCAAATCCCAGATGATCCGGGCGGCTTATTACGGCGTAAATTTAAATACCAATATCAACAACAACCCCAACAATCAAAAGGAGAACAACCTTGGTAAAACTCACCCTGAATAAAACATTATTTTTATTCATACTACTTGTCGCTAGTGCCAATAGTTTCGCAGAAAGCCTTAAAGTCTATACTGATCGTAACCCGGTAAAACTCGACGAATCCTTTCACTTAATTTTTAAAAGCACTGGCAGTTCCGCGGATTCTCCAGACTTTAGCCCTCTCGAAAAAGATTTTGATATTCTTAGTCAAAATCAGAGTACCCAAATTCAAATCATCAACGGACAACAAAGCCATACCAAACAATGGACATTGACTGTGATGGCAAAACGAACCGGCAACTTAACGATACCAGCGATTACTTTTGGTCAAGAACAGACAACGCCAGCTCTCATCAGCGTTCAAGAGCCCGAAAAAACAACAGAAAAGGCACAAGCATCTCTCTTTTTAGAAGTTGAGGCAACACCAGAAACGCCTTATGTCCAATCTCAAGTGCTCTACAAAATACGCTTGTTTTACGCCCTCAACATTCAAAGTGCGAGCCTGAGTGAGCCTAGTTTTAGTGGCGGAGAAGTCCTTGTTAAGAAACTGGGAAAAGATCAGAGCTATCAAACACAACGCGATGGTAAACCCTTTTCAGTCTTTGAGAGGAAATACGCCTTATTTCCGCAACAAAGTGGACCTATCACCATAGAAGCCATAAACTTTCAAGCCCAAGTGAGAGAAAATCGTGCTCCTCGATTCAATAATTTTTTTAATCAACCAAGCACCCATATCAAACGTTTACGCTCAAACGCCATCAAACTTGAAGTGAAACCGATTCCTAGCACTTTTAAAGGAAAAAACTGGCTACCCGCTAACGCATTAACCTTAAAAGATAATTTTTCTGACAATTTGCCAGAATTCAAAGAGGGAGAACCCGTGACTCGTACTTTGACGCTATCGGCAGATGGACTGACGGTTGGACAATTACCTGAATTCATTAAATTTCGGAAAAACACAGAAAATATCAAACAATACACAGATCAACCAAAGCTTGACGAACAAATAACTTATCAAGGAATAAAGAGTGCCCGTCAAGAAAAAATAGCGATTATTCCCTCAAAAGCGGGAGAATACACGCTGCCAGCGATTGAAATACCTTGGTGGAACACTCAAACCAATGAAATGGCTATCATCAAACTGCCCGCCCGTTCCATCAAAGTGGCAGCAACGACAGCCCAACAACAAGCACTAACACCGGTAAATAAAACACTGGTGCCCAAAGTGACAATGCAAGACAACAATCGTTATTATGAGCTGCTCCATTTCATATTTGCTTTTGGTTGGATAGTGACACTCATTGCGTGGTGGTGGACGATGAGGGGTAATAAACCAATCTATCAAGAAAAACAAAGAGATAAAAAAATTGATATTAAGAAGCTGAAAAAAGCCTGTCATAATAACAATGCACAAGAAGCTAAAGAAGGTTTATTAGCATGGGCGAAAGCGCATTGGCAAACCCCGCATAGTTTAGGAGAAATAAGCCGACATTGTGCAGAACCATTGCAAGCTGAAATCCAAAGATTGAATCAATTTTTATATGGTAACAGCGGAGAAAACTGGCAGGGGGCTCACTTGTGGAAAGCGTTTAAAGCGCATCAGCCCGAAAAAGTGAGAAAAAAGCAGAGAATTGGGGATGGGGATGGCTTGGCGCCGTTGTATCTAAAAGAACAATGCCATTAATTCCCGTTAAAAATCCGATTTTTTGAAAAAATCGGATTTTTTTTTGACACCGATACCCGTTAAAAATCCGATTTTTTGAAAAAATCGGATTTTTTTGACACAATCCAGCGAGCGTAGGATGCGTCCTACGCACCATTTCTCCACGCACAATTCAATTGTTCTACATCGACAAAAAGGTGCGTGGGACGCACCCATTGAATGACCCCAGTGCCTAATATCCCACCGCCGCGCCATCTTTGCGCGGCTCTGAACCGGCATACAATACCCCACTGTCAGGATCACGGGCAATGATTTGCCCACCCCCAAAATCGGCGCGTGCATAACCTTCAATCACTTGCACCCGATGATGGCGTTTTTCCAAGCCGGTTATCACCTCTTCCGACACGCCAGCCTCTAATCTAATCGTATCGGTGTCCAAATCAATGCTAAAACGTAAAGCATCTAAGGCTTGCTGGGTATCCATGTCAAAATCTACCTTATTTGATATGACTTGTAGATGTCCTTGCGGTTGCTGAAACGCACCCATTACCCCAAAACAGAGCCATAATTCACCGTCGCGAGTTGCCATTGCCGGAATAATCGTATGGTAAGGACGTTTTCGTCCTTGTAAAAAGTTAGGATGGGCTGAATTTAAGGAAAAACAGGCACCACGATTTTGCAGAGCAATACCCGTACCGGGGACAACTAAGCCACTGCCATGAAATAAGCTATTGATAAATGAACAAGCGTTGCCTTCGCCATCCACAACGCTGAGGTACACAGTATCACCGGCGGGAAGCGGTTCCCCATAATTGACTTCTTGCAATGCTTGCTCAGGATTGATAAAACAGCGCCGCTGTTGTGCATAATCTTTGGAAAGTAGTGCTTGCACTGGGACAGACTGCATACGGGGATCAGCGATATACTGCAAAGCATCGGCAAAACTTAAGCGCATGGCTTCAATCAGCGTGTGATAACGCTCGGCGGATTGTGCCTCCATGGCACGAATATCAAAACCTTCGGCAATATTGAGTGCCAACAACGCGGCAAGTCCTTGTCCATTGGGGGGACATTCCCAGACTGTCACACCGCGATAATCGGTGCTGATCGGCTTATCCCAAGTCGAAGTATGAGCGACTAAATCCTCCGTTGTCAGCCAGCCCCCTTCAGCCTGAACAAAAGCCGCTGTTTTTTCCGCAAGCTCCCCTTGATAAAACGCCGCTTTGCCACCTTCGCTAATCATTTCTAAAGTGCTGGCTAAAGTCGGCAAATACATGATTTCGCCATAACGGGGCGCACGTCCATTAAGCAAAAATTCCTGCCCAGACGGACGTGCCTTTAGTCTCGTAGCATAGTCTTGCCAAGCATAGGCGATGATTTCTGAAACGACAAAGCCTTGTCGAGCATATTCAATGGCGGGTTTTAACACTTCTTTCAGTGTCATCGTGCCGTAATTTTCTAGGGCGGTTTGCCAACCATCCACCGTGCCCGGCACTGTGACGGAACAAGCCACCTCTTTGCCATCCAGTGGCATTTTTTGATAACCCTTGTGGCGCATCATTTCCGCATCAGCCGCCGCCGGGGCACGCCCACTACCATTGAGGGCAACTACGCGCTTTTCTTTAGCTGGCCAAATCAGGCAAAACATATCACCGCCAATGCCGGTAGACATTGGCTCAAGCACACCCAGTGCCGCCGCTGTTGCGACAGCAGCATCAACGGCATTACCGCCGGCTATCAGCATTTGTAAACCGGCTTGGGCCGCTAACGGTTGACTGGTTGCCACCGCCCCACGACGAGCGACGACAGTGGAGCGGCGAGAATTGAAATAACTCATCTAGGGCATCTCCATCCGTAGGTGAAACTGACGATAGGAAGTCCAACAAATAAATTAGCATCGCTTGTGCCCGTCATGCACAGTATTCTTTTATTTAAAATCAATAGCTTGCTTGTCATCGGTTGGTGTGATGCCTGTTTCATTTATCGGCTATTAATTCATCTAAAACTATGATGCGTAACTCATTGACACGCTTGAATACAGTATCGTTAGTTAAAAACGCATCGCAATTGTCTTGTAGTGCCACTGCAAGCTGTAAAGCGTCAGGTAGCCTTAAATTATATTTACTTCGGAATTTTGCTGCTTTTCATTCATGACTACCTCACTTCTTATTGCCTGTTCACGGTGTTCATCCCATTCTTGTCAAATTTTAGTTCAATTTATTTTGGGTTATGTGTTTGCATTTTGGTTGTTTCGGGAATGAGCGAAGCGATTTCCCGAAACCTCAAAAGCTTTTGCAGCTATCCTTGCAACTGCCGCAAAATAGTTGGATCCTTTATTTCATTGTCTTTGACAAGGAGCAATATTTTGGAAATGATTTCGGCTGTTTTCGGAGCATCATCCGCAAACGGCAGAAATATGCGTCCGCGATGAGAGGAATGAACCGGCAGAATAGAAATATATCCACCCGGCTGACGATGTACGACACCACTGCCTAAATGTACTGAGTAATTGCCGATTTTTCCAGAGATAATGGCATGGTTTTTTGGGATTTTTAAATTGTCAAACCCTAACAGCTTAATCGTTTCATCTATCAAAACAGAACGCATCTCAATGGTAGAATGACTGGCTTCAGGATCAACACCACCAGTATGAGCCACACTGACGACTAAGTCTATATCACGCATAAGCTCGCTGAAAATGCGTGGCTCAATTTTATCGAAGGCGACATTTTGCCACGTTTTGCGATCAAGAAATTGTACGGTTTCTAAAGTAGGTGCTTCTACATCAGAGGGTGTAAACCAGTCAGCCATTGCGTAAATGGTGGCAACCAAGTTTTCCTTATAAAAAACCTTTTGCAAGCCGGTTTCGTCATCTACACGCCAACCTCTGTTTTTCAGCAATGCGACTGTTTTTCTGGGTTGAACTTGATGCCCGGCATAACGTCTGGAAACTGATTTTTCATCCGCTGTGACGAGATATAATTCCCGGAAAATCTGCTTAAACGGTTGTATGCGTTGGTTGACAAAACAGTTATGCTGATATTCGAGCCAGTTTCCCCCATTCTCCAAATCGACACAATGGGCAATACGAATTTTATCGCCTTTGGCAAGTATATAGCATTCATTATTGGGTGAAATAAGGGCTTGCCATGTTGCGTCGGGAAAACCCATTTTTTTTTCGCTCACTAGCAGCCTGTCGGATTAATCACATCGAGCAAAAAGTCAAAGTCAAAACCAGACCTGGCAGGCTGATCATAACAAAACCTGCCAGGTCAAAACCAAAGTCAAAATCATGGCAGCAATTGCCTTTGACCTGCCAGGTTTGGTTTTAACCTGGCAGGTCTTGTTTTGACTTTGATTAATCCGACAGGCTGCTAGCACCAAATTTTTCAACATCGGTGAAACCAGCGGATGTTGTGAAAGTGCTTGAATTTCTGGCACGGAAAATTCATCGCCTCGGTTCATCGCCTCTTCTAAGGAATGTCTGGCTCTCGAATATTGGTTGGCAAGCGTT
>JBDLJY010000084.1:0-21829 GCA_039714115.1 Pseudomonadota bacterium
CTCTACAGGCTCAATGCCATTAAGTTAAGACAAACCTGACAGGTGTCAAAAACCTGTCAGGTTAATTTTTCCTTTAATTTACAACGACCTGCCATGTTTTGGATACCTGGCAGGTCTTATTTGGCGGCTTAACTTAATGGCATTGCTCTACAGGCTCGGACCGTGTGAATCGCAACCACTACTCGCCGGACGACCGCTACTACTCCCTCGGTTTTCGTCTGTTGAGGCAGCCTTATTAGCACTTGGCTTTTTTACACTTTTACTCTTGTCGGTTTTTGGTTTTGACTTTGGTTTTTTACGCTTTTACCATTATAAAAAATCTAGCCTCATTTAGCTTTTTGCACAGCGAGCGTAGTGTGCGGAGCTTGCGTAGCCACTCAGCCGCTGGGCAAAAAGCTTCAAGAAGAAATGCAAAATGGCAACTGGCAACCCAGCGATTACCGAATTTTTGAAGTCCGCGAACCCAAACCACGACGTATCAACGCCACCGATTTTCGTGATCGCGCTTTAAGCTTAAAACCCACAGCCACCCTACTGGCACCAGTGTCTGAAGGCGTACCGTTTTTAGGATTTCGTATTTTCCCACAACTGCTCCGTCTCAACCGCCAAAGCTTGCGGCGTTTTCGCCGGCGGCTACGAAGACTTGAACAAGCCTATCAATGTGGTAGAATAAGCATCGAAAGCTTGACAGCATCCGGGTTGACGGCCAAACAGGCTCGAACCGTGTGAATCGCGGCGGCGGCGAATCGCAACAACAACCTCGGTTTTCGTCTGTTGAGTACAAAACAATGCCAGATGAGCGGATGCCGTTCCCGTGCATAAGGCTTGTCCAGCGCCGTCAAACCTGCGCCAACTTGATGTGGGACAAAGAGCAACTTTATCCCGACGTTTGGTAGCATTTTTGTCGAAAACCGTCGGGCTCCTACCCCCTCCATCAGCTCGTCCAAAATAAATTTTGGACTCCTGAGCCTGATGTCTCGTTCAAAGAGGAATAAATATGAAAAAATTACCCTTGGGTGTTCAAACCTTTTCCGAAATAATTAAGGATGGATACCTGTATGTTGACAAAACACAACAGATTGCCGAATTAATACAGAGCAAATACGTCTTTTTATCCCGCCCACGCCGGTTTGGAAAATCTTTGCTGGTTTCCACCTTATCTGAAATATTTTCCGGCAATCAAGCCCTTTTTCAGGGACTCTATATCTATGACAAGATTGAATGGCAATCACATCCGGTTATTCACATCGATTTTTCTGTCATAGACTTTTCCACTGAGACTGATCTACGAGAAGGGCTCCTCGATTTATTGGATGATATTAATGTCGATTATCAACTGGGTGTTAAAAAACGCGGCTTTAAAGCCTATTTTAAAAAAATCATCAAGGCATTATCAGCCAAAAAAGGCAAAGTTGTTGTATTGATTGATGAATATGACAAACCCATTGTCGATCATATCGATCATATTGAAAAGGCGACCAAAAACCGCAAAATACTTCAAGAGTTTTTCGGCGTCTTGAAATATTCTGACGCATTTTTGCGCTTTGTATTCTTAACTGGCGTGTCCAAATTTTCTCGTGTTTCGATTTTTTCCGAGTTAAACAATTTACGAGATATTACCTTATCGAAACAATTTGCCACACTGCTGGGATACACTCAAGATGAATTGGAAAGTTACTTTGGACAACATATTCAGAGTCTTTGTTTTGAATTGGGACTAAAAAAGGCGCATTTGCTGGCTCAAATTAAGCATTGGTATAATGGTTATTCATGGAATGGCAAAGACAAAATGTATAATCCGTTTTCAATTCTCAACTTATTTGCCGAGCAGCGTTTTAGTAATTATTGGTTTGCAAGTGGTACGCCAAGCTTTTTGATGAAATTAATCAAAAAGACACAACGAGATGTCACAACGTTTGAAAACAAAAAAATCTCAGAACTTATTTTTGACAGTTATAATATTGAGAATTTGAATGTTTTCGCGCTGTTGTTTCAAACCGGTTATTTAACCATAACCAAAATTGATAAAAAAGCGAGAACGCCTCAGTATATATTGAACTATCCTAATTTTGAGGTTAAAGAAGCCTTTACTACCTATCTGTTTGAAACTTTTACCAACAATGAATTAGAAGAAATCCAACCGGCGGCGGAAAATTTGCGTACCTATTTAGAGGAGGAAAATCTTGATGGCTTTATGAATATCATCCGTGCCTTATTTGCCAAAATCCCGTATCCCCTACACATTGAAAAAGAAGCTTATTATCACTCGCTATTTTATATGATATTAGTGTTGATGGGTGTTGAAATAGATTTAGAAGTCTTAACGGATAAAGGGCGCATTGATGGCGTGTTAGCTTTTCCGGAAAAAATTTATCTGATTGAGTTTAAACATGGCAAAGCGGGCAGTAAAATTGATAACTTGGCTAAAAAAGCACTCAAGCAAATCAAGGATAAAAATTATGGTGAACGGTTTTTAAATGATGAACGCCCACGAATATATCTTGGAGTGGGCTTTGCGGGAAAAGAGATGGGATATAAAATAGAGAGCCGTTAGGAGTCCAAGATTTATCTTGGACATAAATAGAGGCGAAATCATAAAATAATTTAGTCAACTTCAAAACCAGACCTGGCAGGCTGATCATAACAAAACCTGCCAGGTCAAAGTCAAAACCAGGTCTAAATTTGAAGTAAGACCTGGCAGGTTTGGGTTTAACCTGCCAGGTCTGGTTTGGAAGTATTTTTTGCTATAAATTCAATAATTTGCTGTTCGTAGTAGGCGATTTATCGCCTTATTATCGTGCAGGAAGGATTCAGCAAAACGTTTAGCGAGGTTTAGTCAAGGCAGGTTCTAATAATACTTAAGATATGATCAATTTGACTAATTAAATATTCGTCAAAATCAATATAAATGGTACCATTTTCTAACTTTAAAAATTTCCAGTTACTACCCGTCGTAACAACACCCAATATATACTTTACCGGATGAGAGTGTTTATTATTATAAATTTCAGAAGCAATCATTTCTGCTGCACATTGAGCGTAGCCAGATTTTAGATTTTCGTTCTTTGCCTCAACTATGCAGATGACTGGAAATTCTAGGAAGACCTGATCGGGGGATTTACTTAAGATAAAATCACAAAAACCATTTAACCCCTTTTTTTCATCCACATTAAACTCCAAGCCAGAAAATAAGCTAATTTTTCGATCAAGGAGTTTTCTTACTTCAACCAGAACCGGGGCAATAATTAATTCAGAACGGGCTTTTTCGGTATTAATATTTAATGCCAGAGAGATGTTTTCATCGAGTATATTACTCAATAGATCGCTTGCTTTAGCATTTTTGGTATTTTCAAATAATGAACCACCTGATTTAACACCAATACCAAACTTACTTTTGATCTGATCGAATGTTTTAAAATCGCTATACGACATCGCACTCAAACTCTTGTTTTGGTCGGGGTAAGAGGATTTGAACCTCCGACCTCTACGTCCCGAACGTAGCGCTCTAAACCAGGCTGAGCTACACCCCGACTGTTTTCATTTAAAATTTGCGATTGATGGCAAAATTTGCCAGTGCAAGCAGCGCGTCAGTATATAGCGAAGATGGTAATCCTGTCAAGGCATTAATTGCCCTGTCCGCCTCCTGACGAGCGAGGCGTGCAGTGTACTCTATTGCGTCAGTCGAGTCAATAGCTGAGATCACATCTTTGATCAAATTTTTTCCCCCTTGCGTAATCGCTTCACGTAAAACCTCTTGTTGCGCCGCTGTGCCATGCTTGAGTGCATAAATCAGTGGCAAAGTAGGCTTACCTTCTGCAAGGTCATCTCCGATATTTTTGCCTATCTCTTCACTCGTTGCGCTGTAGTCTAACACATCATCAATCAATTGAAATGCCGTGCCTAAGTGCGCTCCATACGCAGTCATCGCCTGCTCATATTCGCTCGGTTGATCGCTAATAACCGCCCCTAATTGAGCCGCCGCTTCAAATAATTTCGCCGTTTTTGAGCGTATCACTTGTAGATAATCGCTCTCGCTTGTGTCGGGTTCGTGGCAATTTAATAATTGTAATACCTCACCTTCGGCAATAATATTAGTCGCGTTAGAAAGGATTTCCATGACACGCATATTTTTGACTTCAACCATCATTTGAAAAGAGCGCGAATATAGAAAATCCCCCACTAGCACACTAGCTTCATTACCCCAAACACTATTAGCCGTTTGTTGCCCACGTCGCAATTCTGATACATCGACGACATCATCATGCAGCAAGGTTGCCGTGTGAATAAATTCCACGATAGCCGCTAAATTTGTATGATGTGACCCTTGATAGCCAAAGGCACGGGCACTTAATAATAATAACATCGGGCGCAACCGTTTACCGCCACTGTTGATAATATAATGTCCAATCTGATTCACTAATACCACATCAGACTGTAAACGTTTATGAATCAAAGCGTTGACGGCTTGCATATCTCGTTCGATTAATGTTTGGATCTCAGCAATATCCATCATGTTTATAATAATACAACGAATTAAGAAATAAACGAATAGCTCACAAAAACCTGCACAGCGGCGGTGCCGTCATAGCATTTTCCTAAGAGCTCAAAAGGGGTGTGGGAACACAAGTCTTAACTTAAATACTCCCAAAAACCTCCTCAGCAGCACTTAAAGTCGCCTCAATATCCTCTTGACTGTGAGCCCAGGACACAAACCCCGCTTCAAAAGCAGACGGAGCCAAATAAATCCCCCTTTCTAACATGCCATGAAAGAATTTTTTAAACCGTTCCACGTCACAGGCACTGACTTGTTCAAAATTATTCACAGAATCAGCCGTCGTGAAAAATAGGCCAAACATTCCACCGACTGATACCCCCCTCATAGGAATATTAGCCGCTTTAGCCCGCGCTAACATTCCTGCTACAAATTTCTCGGTTTTGGTACTCAAGTCGTCATAAAAGTGATACTTAGAAATGATCTCCAATGTCGCCAGCCCCGCTGCCATAGCAAGCGGATTACCTGATAAAGTCCCTGCCTGATAAACGTCACCTAGTGGGGCAAGATGTTGCATGATATCGCGCCTGCCCCCAAATGCGCCGACTGGCATTCCTCCTCCAATGACTTTACCAAGTGTGGTCAGATCAGGTTTGACATTGTAATAGCCTTGTGCGCCGTCCAATGCTACCCGAAAACCTGTCATCACCTCATCAAAAATCAATACACTACCGTATTCATCACACACATCGCGCAAGCCCTGTAAAAAACCGAGCACGGGCGGTACACAATTCATATTACCAGCCACAGGCTCAACAATGATAGCAGCAATTTGTGACCCCATTTCCGCAAAAACGCTGTGTACTTTATCTATATCATTGTAATTTAAAGTTAAAGTTTGTTCAGCTAAGGCAGCGGGTACGCCGGGGCTATTAGGTAAGCCTAAGGTGAGAACACCGGAGCCCGCTTTGACTAACAAGGAGTCGACATGCCCATGATAGCAACCCGTAAATTTAACAATTTTATCACGCCCAGTGTAACCCCGTGCCAATCGTATCGCACTCATAGTCGCTTCAGTGCCAGAATTGACCATGCGTACTAATTCGATAGAGGGTACTAATTCGCAGATTTTTTCAGCAATGCGCGTCTCAATTAAAGTGGGCGCACCAAAACTGAGACCGTTTGCCGCAGCCTCTTGCACCGCTTTAACTATTTTCGGATGAGCATGTCCGGCAATCATTGGCCCCCATGAACCCACATAGTCAATATAAGGATTACCATCTGTATCATACAGATAAGCCCCCTCAGCGCGTTGAATAAAAATAGGATCTCCGCCTACACCTTTAAAAGCGCGGACGGGTGAATTGACTCCGCCTGGGATATATTCTTGGGCTGCAATAAAATGTTGATGTGAATTTATCATATATTTTCCTTGTGAAATAATTGAGTATAAGCTTGAGCCGCCGCAGTAATATCCGCTTGTCCAAATAACCCATGTATCACCGCCAAACAATCCGCGCCGGCTGCGATGAGCTGTGCACCATTGTCAGGCGTAATACCGCCTATAGCAACTATTGGACAACTGAGCGTTTGACGCGCTTTATGTAACACCTCAACGCTGCATGATACAGCTTGTGGTTTCGTGCGAGAATTGAAAAAACGGCCAAAAGCCACATAATTTGCGCCAGCATTAACAGCTTCTTGTGCTAAAGAGAGCTGATTATAGCAAGATACCCCTATGATAGCCTCATCTCCGAGTAAAGCGCGGGCAGCTTCGAGTTTCGCATCGTCTTTGCCAATGTGTACTCCATCAGCGCCGACTTGTTGCGCGATTCTGATATTATCATTGATTATTAAAGGAATTTTATATTTTTGACACAAACTGCGTAGAGCTTGCGCTTGTTCAAAAACGTTGCTTTTGTCACGGTATTGGATAATTTTAGCACCGCCAATAATAGCTTGTTCTACGCTGTCTATAAGCCGTTCAGCCTTAATGAGCTTATTATCAGTGATGGCATAAAGTCCGTGTAAGTCTCTAAGCATATAAATCTCCCCTAAAAATTAAGACCTGCGGGGAGACCAATACCCCGCAGGTCGTTGTAAATTCAACGAAAAATTAAACATGGCATTGCATTATTAACCTCAATGCCATATCGTGCCGACAAACCTCGCCAGGTATCCATGTCGTCAGGTTAATTTTTCCTTGAATTTACAACGACCTGCCAGGTTTTGGATACCTGGCAGGTCTGATTTGTGTGGACTTACTTAAATAAGCGATTTGGTAAAGCCTGTCCATGTCCCGGCAGATAGCCACATTGTAAACTTGTCCAAGTATAAACTTGCGCCTTATAGACAGCTGTTAGCACATCTTTGCCTTGCGCCAAAAATCCTGCTAGGCTAGACGCGAAAGTACAACCTGAACCATGATAGCTATAAGGTAAGCGTGACCAACGCCATGATTGCAATCGCTGCCCTTGACCATATAAAGTGTTAACTACTAAAGGCGTATCTTCATGAGTGCCCGTGATGCACACATATTGACAACCATAATCCATCAATTGTGTTGCCGCCGCATCAAGTGAAAGCGTGCCACCCGTCAAGGCGCGAGCTTCGGGACTGTTTGGTGTTATTACTTTAATTAATGGTAATAATTTATTTATAATCGCCTCACATACCTTGCCTTGCATTAATGAATGACCACCGCCAGCGGCTAATACCGGATCGAGTATAACCGGTATATGAGGATATTTAAGTAGCACATATTGTATGGCATCGACAATTTCTACTGTGCCAAGTAAGCCAATTTTGCAAGCCGCTATTGGCATATCATTTAACACGGCTTCGGCTTGTGCTGCAACAGTTTGCCCCGATAGCGGGATATTTTCAAGCACATTGCGAGTATCTTGCGTCGTGATACATGTGACAACTGGGGCAGTATGGCAACCTTGGCTGGCAAGTGCTTGAATGTCAGCGCACAGCCCAGCACCGCCACTGGGATCATTGCCCGCAAATACTAATACAATAGGGGGTTGTTTAGAGTTCATCGCTGGAGCTATTGTTATTCTGCTTCAATTTTGAAATAATAAAAGACTGTTTTTTTTAACTTAGCACATTAGGAGATTGATTCGTTGATTAATATTATTAAACTCATTTCGTATGTCCCGCTGTTAGGCATTATCCTAGCACTATACTTTGTGGTAGTTTTCGCAGGCGTGAATTTTTCCGCCCCAAGCGAACTTTTTACACTAACTCTACCTTCTGAGGCTGAGTGGAAACTAACATCAAGCGACCTTTTTATTATGTTAGGTACAATCACCTTATATATTGAAATCGTCAAATCGGTCAGAACCGGGACGGGTACGATTATTGAGCATGCACTCTCATTAGTGGTGTTTATCGTGTATTTAGTCTTATTTCTGCTCACACCCATGGCGGGCACTTCCACTTTTCTGATTATCACTTTGATGTCCTTGCTTGATGTGATCGCCGGATTTACTATTACCGTTGCCTCTGCACGACGCGATTTAACTATGGGTCCTGGATAGTGTAATGCCAGTATGATTAACCTAGTTATTTCAGACTTGCGGGGAGACCAATACTCCGCAGGTCATTTTTCCCGTCAGTGTCCATTTCTCTATCCTTTTTTTTTCTGCCCGCTATGCACTCTGATCCAATCGTCTTTCATATATTCGTTATTTTCACCGGCTCAGCCATACTCGCAACCCTTGCACTCTACGCACGTCAAGCCTTATTAGTAGGATATATTGTATGGGGAATCCTACTGGGGCCATCCGCTTTTGCGATTATAAAAGATACAGCGATCATCACTGATATTGCCCAAATTGGCATTATATTCTTATTGTTTTTATTGGGCTTGAATCTACAGCCACAGGATTTATTGCGTACCGTGCGAAAAACCACGGTAGTGACACTGACAAGTTCGCTCGTCTTTGGAGGAATGGGATTTGGTATTGCTTGGAGCTTTGGTTTTGACTTCTGGGAAAATATCCTGATTGGCACCTCAGCCATGTTTTCCAGCACCATTATTGGCCTCAAATTACTGCCTACCACCGTTTTGCATCACAAACATGCCGGCGAAGTCATCGTCAGTATTTTATTATTGCAAGACTTAATTGCGATAATCGTGCTACTCATTTTGCAAGGCGCGAACAGCGGCGGCACCTCATTATTTGATATTGGACTATTGATATTAGGATTACCCTTGCTGATTGGCTTTGCGCTCTTGTTTGAACGCTATGTACTGCTCAAATTGATTAGCAGCTTTGACAAAATTCAAGAATATATATTTTTGGTCACGATTGGCTGGTGTTTAGGCATGGCAGAGTTAGCAACCTTTTTGAGCTTATCGCATGAAATCGGCGCCTTTATTGGAGGAGTCGTATTAGCGAGCAGCCCGATTGCCCGTTTTATTGCAGAAAGTTTAAAACCAGTGCGGGACTTTTTTCTAGTGATATTTTTCTTTGCCTTGGGGGCAAGTCTCAATTTAAATGTGTTATATACGGTATTATTATCTGCCACTGTATTAGCCAGCCTCATGTTATTTGTAAAACCTTTTGTATTCAAATGGTTGATGATAAGATTGGGAGAGCCGGCACTTTTATCTTCGGAAATAGGTGTGCGACTGGGGCAGATCAGTGAATTTTCTCTACTCATTGCTGTAGTTGCTTTGGAGACAGGCATTATCAGTGATAAAGCTTCTTATTTGATTCAGGCGGCAACGATTATGACTTTTATGGCATCTTCTTATTATATAGTTATCACTTATCCGACTCCGATTGCGGTATCGGATCGCTTGCGGCGGGATTAGTAGGGATAAGTCAAAAGATTAGTACAGGGATTGACGGGGATTGCTGTGTTGTGTTTATCCGCTGTACTAGCCAAGATAAATCTTGGACTCCTTAATCGCTAATCTCAAAATCCCTTTAAATCATTACAATCTTTATGAACAAAGAAATCCTATTTTTTGAAAAAATAGGATTTCTAGCCTATATATGATCAACGCTCTAATCCGTTATTTTTGTTCTCGTGCCCAAACTCAGTTACATCTTTACGCCAAAAATGCTTCCCCTGATTCACTCTATCAACTGATTTCCGAGCGAGGATAAAATTGGAAAAGAGAAGGGCTGCTAGAAGAACATTGTGGCTCTATACCAGAAATGTCCAATCCACTCCGTTATCTTTTTTATAATTATCAATTTCCCGAAGTGAGCAATCCGGGTATAGAAATCAATGCCATTAAGTTAAGACAAACCTGACAGGTGTCAAAAACCTGTCAGGTTAATTTTCCCTTTAATTTACAACGACCTGCCATGTTTTGGATACATGTCAGCCTGATTATGGATCTTAACTTAATGGCATTGGGTATAGAAATGGGAACTCTAAAATCCATTCCAACACCCCAATTCCTTTATTTCGTCAATCCCTGTACTCAGGTTTTGATAAACCCTAGTACAGGCATTGTCTCAAGCCCAAGCCAAGATAAATCTTGGACTCCTAAATGTCTTGACTTCGCTCAAGTAGTTAATCATTAATAACAGATGAGGCTAAATCTCGCCTTAGGAACGGAGTAACGTTAGATCATCTAATGAAAAAAGATTCATCCATGAATCTGATTCAATCGTCTCAATCGCGTCTCAAGCCGCTGTAGGGGCAATCCCTTGTGGTTGCCCCTACGAAGGCATTGTTCTAAGCTTGAGCCACAATTGAGACGATTGAATTCAAACCACACTCTAAGAATTTCCTATGAAGAAATTTAACCCGTCAGATGGATTTGCACAATTGTAAGGGCTGTGCTGTACGACTTCCAATGTTAAAACATGGCTACGCATCTTTAAGTTATTTTAACGGATACTCTTATATATATATAATAGGAACGGAGTAATGTCTCGTTGTTTCGGGAAATCCGCTCCGCTCCATTCCCGAAACAACTATTTTCTGATGAAGAAATTTAACCCGTAAAATGGATTTGCACAATTGTAAGGGCTGTGCTGTACGACTTCCAATGTTAAAACATGGCTACGCATCTTTAAATTATTTTAACGGATAATTTTGGTGGATACGCTATCGCTTAATCCACCCTACATGAGCTTAAAGCTGATTTCCCGAAACAACTGCGTTATTTTGCCCTCGATTTTCAAATAGCCATCAAAACGCTTTAGCTTGAAAGGTAATTCGCATAATACTTTATTCTCCGGTATCAAAACCTAATTGTTCGTCAGTTGGTATAAAATATTTATCTTGACGATAATTTTCTTCTGCCAGTGCCATTTTTTTCATCAACTCTGGATTATTCAAGACATACTGAGTTTCTAACTCACTTCGATAATCAGGGGATAACTTATCCCATTCTGCATCAGTATAAGCTTGTGCAGGGTTAATCACTGCTGTTGGAACGACTTCCCTTTGTTCTTGATGTGGAGTACGTTGTTTGACAGGCGTTTTCCCCAATGTTTCAAAAATTCGTACCAGTATCTGTGGATTTTGTAGAAAAAAATTATTAAAAGCGGCTTGAATCTCATGGGGATTGAGAAAAGCGAGGTTCACGTTCTTTGGTGCTTCTATTTTGACATAAATAAAATTCTTTGGTGTTCATTTTATGACCTTTTTCCAACTTAATAATGAGGTGTATAGTCATTATCAAAAAATTATTGGCTCAATGAGAAATTTATCATCTAATGGCGAAACCAATTCAATCCTTATACTGTTCTGGAATTTTAATCACGCCATTGTCGTTATTCATAAGTAAATTCTATAGCTTGCATAGTTGAATGCTCTTGGTGGTTTATTATGTGTGTGAGCCTTAATTTAGTACAGCTAATGTACAACAACGAATAATAACAAATAATAACATAACGACAGCCAATTTACAGGGATAAGTCAAAACCCTTAACGACAGCCAATTTTTTAGCAGGGATAAGTCAAAATCGAGACTCGCAGAATAAAAATTGGCGGCGAGTATCGGTTTAGCACTGCTAATAACGTATTGCCTGTCGTTAATGTTTTGACTTCTCCCTGCCGTTTGATTATCCCTGTAGTTCAAATTAAACTCAAAAATAGGGGGATATCAATGTTAACTTAATCCGAGATAGAAAGTCAATGCCATTAAGTTAAGCTTAAAATGTTGGTATCGATTTAGTACAACTAATTGAGAAATAAACGAATTAAAAACCGCCAATCAGCGCAGCAGGGGCAACCACAAGGGATTGCCCCATTGTGCCTCGAAAATGACTCATCAATTCAATTCGTTTATTTCATAATTAGTTGTACTAATGTCTTGTGAACGGGTATATTTGCAAGTTTTTGAATTAACAGGGATAAGTCAAAACCCTTTCAGTTGTTTCGGGAATGGAGCTGAGCGGAATTCCCGAAACCATCGACTCGACTGGTCGAGAGTTTCGGGAAATCCGCTCCATTCCCGAAACAACGAATTTTAAATCTAAAATTTAAATGGGATTACCAAGTTTTAACACATATTAACAGGGATAAACCTTTTGCTCAGTGCCGGACGGTGTTGCAAACCCCGTCCTGCATATTAGACTTGTCCCTTATTTAGGAGTCCAAAATAAATTTTGGACTCCGCCAGAAATTTTATTTAGGGACAAGTCTATTCGTTTATTTTGCCAATTCGCTGTTCCTCAGAACAGCAACATGAAGTCGTTTTCTTTTGACCAAATTTCTTTTTAACTGGCATGACTATCAGATAGTAAACCAATAATCCGCCCAAAAGTATTGAAGAAACTGTGTTGGATTCTTCATTTATCGTGATAATTTCCGACAAATCCAGTTGAATAAATTCAAATATTCCATCAAGTATCAATCCGAACAGTAAACTTCCCGCCAGTATGGTTAAAAAATACACCATAAAACCAATCTTGCCTAAAGACTTATAGACAACACTCATCAGATTTAGCGTAGCTATCTCAAAACGAAACGGACTGACTACATATAACCAACACCCCAATTCCTTTATTTCGTCAATCCCTGTACTCAGGTTTTGATAAACCCTAGTACAGGCATTGTCTCAAGCCCAAGCCAAGATAAATCTTGGACTCCTAAATGCATTAATTTAAAATAACCCTTAAATCGTTGCGTAGGGGCGGGCAACCACAGTAGAAACGAAACCTTCGTTCGAGCTATTCCAAGACGATCCAGAATTAGGTGATTGGCTTTCCACAAACGAGCCGCTGTTGCCTAGACTGGGTAAAATGGCAGATATGTTAATTGAGGATAAGTATTTTCGATTAATGGATGTTCCACGCGCTGATAGTAGGGGGATCGCGGTTTTTTTTCAATTACAACGTGTAACAGGTTACGGAGCAGGTTGCAATCCTGCTCCGGCAGATATCTGAAACGTTTCGGACGGGGTTGCATTAAAAACCCCGTCCAGCACACAATGAAACCAATCGAGACACGCAGTCGACCTTACGAACTATTGGTAAGCCAAGCAGCAAGGTTAGATTTGATACGCATCAATCTTTCCATAGAAATTTCTCCAATTGAACCTAGTAACATAAAACCTTCAACCACTGCAAGTCGCCCAACTCGAATAATGCTTGTCTCCTTTAGCCCAGAATCCGAAAAATCAGGCGCGTTTTTATCTATGATTTCGTCAAGTCCTGCCATGTAATGCCGCCGTTGAGAAGAAATCATACAAATGAGCCAATCATCATACGAACCAGGTAGTTTTTCAAGCAGCAATGCGGGTCGTAATTTTCCCCGCATCAGATTCGTTTGGGGAAAGCGAAATAAAACAATTTGACCAGATTTTTTCACTAGAACTTCTCCCGTAAATCTTCTACTGTATAAAGGGGCGTTTTTTCATCTTCCATTCCACGCATCGCTAAATTGAGCGAAAGAAGTGATTCTTGACTGGGTTGTTCCACTTTCGACAGACGCTGGTTTTTAAACATAAGATACTCAATAAAGTCAAGTACTTCTGATTGAAGCGTTGGCGATAAGCTGGTTAAATTGTCATTAATCAGTTGAGCCGTATCCATAAAACCTCCGTCTTACGCCAGAAACATAGCTAATGAAAAAAGCGCAAAGATGTTTTGGCATATAGTGATTGAGTCGTGGAATCGGCTTAAGAAAATTCATCATACCAAATCCACAACGAATGATGGTTTATTATCTATATTTATGGTATCCAGTGAAAATATCAAGGGCAACAACGTTGCCCTCCTAACAACTACTGAACTTTTTCCAGCATTAAGCGATTCTAAAAATTCCAGTGGCAGGTAAAAATTCTCTGTGTTCTTGAGCCTTGAAGGTTTTATTCGTTGTCTGACATTAGTTGTACTCACCACCGCGACAGGTCGAAGTCAAGTCCAGACCTGGCAGGTTTGGGTTTAACCGGTCAAAACCAAAACAAGACCTGGCAGGTTGAAAACAAAACCTGCCAGGTCTGCGTCCGGTATAGTTTCTTCTTTTCTTTCAACGACCTGCTAGGTATGGGTCTCCTAGCAGGTCTTCTTTTTTCTCGAATCCTCAGAACAGCAACATGAAGTCGTTTTCTTTTTAACTGGCATGACTATCAGATAGTAAACCAATAATCCGCCCAAAAGTATTGAAGAAACTGTGTTGGATTCTTCATTTATCGTGATAATTTCCGACAAATCCAGTTGAATAAATTGAAATATCCCATCAAGTATCAATCCGAACAATAAACTTCCCGCCAGTATGGTTAATAAATACACTATAAAACAAGTCTTGCCTAGAGATTTATAGACAACACTCATAGTGACGGTGCTGGTTGCTGGTCCGGCTGTTAGCAAAATAAAGGCGGCGCCGGGTGAAAACCCAGCCAAAATCATAGCGGCTGCCATTGGGATGGAGCCCGTCGCGCAAATATAAAGCGGCGGGGCTATCAGCAAAACTATCAAATACGTCAAAAACACATTTTCGCTCACAAAACCTTCAAAGCCTTGCGGAATCAGTGTCATCATTAAGCCACCCAGCACGATTCCAAAAGCAAAGGGTTTGGCAATGTCTTTAAATATTACATTAAATGACTGGTCAAAAAAGGCTTTGATGCTTTTTGTGGGTTTAGTAGGGTGATGTGGTTTGTGATTTTCTATCTGATGTTGGGTGGCGGGGGCAAAAAGGCCAGCCAAAATAGCAATGATCACAGAGGAAATCACTCTAAACAAGGTAAAAATCCACCCAAATACGCCGTAAGTGGCAATAATGGAGTCAATGCCTGTTATGGGTGTGGATATTAAAAAACTTAATACCGCGCCATTGCTGGCCCCTGATTTTTTCAGGGAAATGGCAAAAGGTATTACGCTGCATGAGCAAAGAGGCAATGGCGCACCAAAAAGGGCGGCTTTGACGACAGAGAAAATATTATCATTGCCAAGGTGTTTTGTGACGAAATCTGTCGGCATGAATAAATGTAAGAATCCCGCTGCAAGCACACCAATGATAATGAACGGTGCCATCATGTTGAGCAAGTGCCAACTATTTAATAAAAAATTAAAAATAATTTCCATAATATTTATTTATCATAATCAAAAAAAATTTTTACAACAAATACTTGCAAATAAAAATCATTCTCAATATAATGGGCGCACCTTAAATCATAGCAGACCTACGGGCGGGTTTTAAATCCCCTCCGCTGGTCGCACTTAATAATAGGTTGCAAATAATAATCATTCTTAATAAAATAGGCAAGCCTTAAAATGTTGAGCGGTTGGCGAGATGACCCTTTTAAATTAAAATAAAAACCATTATCATCTATAATTAAAAAAACCAAAGGAGTCAACCATGTTAATGAAAACTCAAAACATAAGCCAAGCCTTTCCCCTCGCCATGGTATCCGAAGGGGATTGGGTGAAAATTGATAGAGTGGTGGGCGGTAAAAATTTGTTCAAGCGTCTGATTACAATGGGGTTAATCGAAGAAACCGAGTTACAAGTGCTACAGCGGTAAAGAGGCAACGGAATAGTGGTGGCGCGTGGTGAAACACGCTTAGCTTTAGGTATTGGCATGGCAAATAAAATTATGGTTATACCGATTGAGGAGAATTTAAATGATGTTAGGTGATATGGCAGTCGGTGACAAGGGCAAAGTAACTGGTCTTGAAAAAGGTAACAAAGGCTATCGAAAGAAACTGTTAGCAATGGGCTTGACTCCCGGCACAGAATTTAGCGTGATACGTTATGCGCCGATGGGCGATCCTGTAGAAATTAGTGTGCGCGGTTTTGCGCTGAGTTTGCGAAAAGATGAGGCGGCTGCCCTATTGGTAGAGAGGATTGAAAGATGAAACATTTAGTCATTGGAGTCGTCGGTAATCCTAATTGCGGAAAAACGACCTTATTTAACGTCTTGACGGGCACTAAGCAGCGCGTCGGCAATTGGCCGGGTGTAACCGTTGAGCGCAAAACTGGCTATTACAAACATAATGAGCGTGATGTTGAATTAGTCGATCTGCCCGGGACTTATTCGCTTGACATGATACAGGAGGGGACATCACTCGATGAGCAGATTGCCCAAGATTATATTCTCTCCGGTGAAGCTGATCTGATTGTTAATATCGTTGATGCCTCTAATTTGGAGCGAAATCTCTATCTCACCACCCAATTATTAGAAATGCAAGTCCCTTTGGTGGTAGCTGTCAATATGATGGATATTGCTGAGCAACGCAATATTGAGATTGACATCGCGGCGTTGTCACAGCAATTGGGTGTGCCGGTGATCCCAATCAGTGCCGCCAAACATCAGGGTATTGAAGAGTTAAAGCAGGCAATGGACAGGGCTGCTGAGGAAAAACATGTGCCGACGCTTCGAGTGGAATACCCGGAGATGATTGAGGCGACTATCACTCAGTTATTGCCCACCATCACGGAGCGTTTGCCTGATAATATCAAATCTCATGCTCACTGGGTTGCCTTAAAAGTGTTAGAAAATGATAGCTGGGCAATACACACTTTGGGGAACGATTTAAGCGAAACGGTTACACCGCTTCAGGAAAAAATAGAAGAAGATTTGGATGAGGACGTTGATATTATCGTCGCCGACACTCGTTATGCCTTTATCACTACGATTATGGAAAAGGCGGTGAAAAAAGCTAGTCAGGTGACAAGGACGGTTTCGGATAAAATTGATAAAGTCGTACTCAATCGCGTCCTTGGCATACCTATTTTCCTTGCTGTGATGTATCTGATGTTTATGTTTACCATCAATATTGGTGGGGCTTTTATTGACTTTTTTGACATTTTGTTTGGTACTATTTTTGTCGATGGATTTGGTCAATTACTGACAGCGATAGGTTTACCAGACGCATTGACAATCTTCATCGCAGGCGGTATCGGTGGGGGTATTCAAATCGTCGCCACCTTTATTCCTATTATTTTTGCTCTCTATTTGTTTCTATCGTTTTTAGAAGATTCCGGCTATATGGCGCGGGCAGCTTTTGTCATGGATCGCTTTATGCGCTTTATTGGACTGCCGGGAAAATCTTTTGTGCCTTTAATTGTCGGTTTTGGCTGCAACGTGCCGGCTATCATGGCAACGCGCACATTAGAAAATCAGCGTGATCGTATTTTAACGATTATGATGAATCCATTTATGTCTTGTGGCGCACGATTGCCGGTGTATGCCCTATTTGCCGCAGCCTTTTTCCCGGTGGGCGGACAAAATATGGTCTTTAGCTTATATCTGTTCGGCATTGTGGTGGCAGTTATGACAGGGCTGATTATGAAAAATACTCTGCTCAAGGGAGAAGCATCACCTTTCCTCATGGAATTACCACCTTATCATATCCCCACCCTGCAAGGCATTTTGCTACGGAGTTGGGAAAGGTTGAAAAATTTTATATTCCGTGCGGGTAAAGTGATTGTGCCCATGGTGATTGTGATTAATTTTCTTAATTCTTGGGGAGTTGATGGTTCTTTCGGTAATGAAGACACGGATCAGTCGGTACTGAGCGAAATTGGTCGCACTATCACTCCGGCTTTTGAGCCAATGGGTTTGACTGAGGAAAATTGGCCAGCGACAGTGGGCATTTTTACGGGTATTTTGGCTAAGGAAGTCGTTGTTGGTGCCTTGGATGCCATCTATAGTACACTTGGGGCACAAGATGCTGGTATTGAAGTGGAACAAAAAGCGTTTAGTTTTTGGGGCGGTATCGGCGATGCGTTTGCGACTATTCCAGCCAATTTAGGGGATGTGACTGATACGATTCTCGATCCGCTGGGTATCAATATCGGTGATGTTAGTAATGTAGAGTCTGCGGCTGAGGAACAAGAGGTGAGTACAGGGACATTCGGCGCAATGGTCGCGCGGTTTGATGGTAAAATTGGGGCTTTTGCGTATCTGTTGTTTATTCTGTTGTATTTCCCTTGTGTCGCGGCGACGGCTGCCATCTATCGGGAAACGAATATGGGTTGGACGGTATTTGTGGCGGCTTGGACAACGGGATTGGCTTATATGTTTGCTACGGTGTTTTATCAATTGGGGACTTTTGCACAACATCCCACGGCTTCTATTGCTTGGACGGTAGGCTTGTTGAGCCTGTTTGCGAGCAGCGTTTTTGGGCTGTATATTTCTGGTCGTCGTGGACTGAGTACGGGGCAAGCGGTATTGAATTAAGGCTGATACGCTCCGGTGGCAATGTCGTCAAAAAATGGCCACCAAAAAATCCTATTTCTTCAAGAAATAGGATTTTTAAATTGAGCGGTGGAGAAAAAAACGATGATTTTGACTGAACTTAAATCTTATCTGGTTGAAAATAAAAGGGTGCCTTTGATAGATATGGCTCACCATTTTGATGTGGCACCCGATGCCGTCAAGGGCATGTTGGAGCATTGGATACGCAAAGGCAAGGTGCGCCGTATCGAAGGTAGCAAGTGTGACAAAGGCTGTTGTCAGGCTGATCAGGCTCACTTGGAAATTTATGAATGGGTAGCACCAGAACGGCGACGTTCAATTCCCATACAAGCTAAAGTTTAACATTTTTTTAAGGAGTGCAAGGCGTACATATAGTGTTAGTTTCAGATTAAGGAGAAGAGAAGTTGAAAATCAAACCCATTGTCGTAGCTATTATCGGATTAGTCAGTACCAACGTATCGGTAGCGGAGAATGTCTTACCCAGTGGCGTTAGCATAAATGGTATTGTTCAAGTAGAGGCTCGCTTTAATCAGGACTATGACGGGAATGATTCCAGTGATTTTGTCGCAGATGAAGTGGGCGTGGCGATAGAGGCTCAGGTACATAAATTAGTTAAGGCTCAAATTGCCTTTCTCTATGAAGAAGGTGCCACAGATTTAGAAATAGATGAAGCGTTTGTGACTTTGGGTGAATCAGAACTTTATTTGGCGGTGGGACAATTCTATGTACCGTTTGGAAATTTTGAATCGCACATGATTTCCGATCCGCTTACCTTAGAACTGGGCGATGCGCGAGAAAAGGCGGCTCAAGTCGGTTTTGAAACGGGAGGAGTCTATGGCTCAATCTATGCCTTCAATGGTGCGACTCAGGAAGATAGCGAAGATAAGATTGACCATTACGGTGCCAATATCGGATTTGCTCAAGAAACGGAAGGCTTCAGTTATGATTTGGGTGTGAGCTATATCAGCGACATTGGTGATTCTGATGGATTAGGGGCACACTTTCTCTTTAATATAGGACCAGTCAGCTTGATTGGTGAATATGTGACAGCGTTGGACGGATTTAATGGTAAAGGCGCGGAGCCGAAAGCTTGGAACGCGGAAGTGGGTTATAGCTTTGAGATTGGGGGCAAGGAGACAACTTTGGCGCTAGGCTATCAAGGCACTGAAGAGATGGTTGCTATGGAATTGCCAGAAAGTCGTATTTTAGCCGGTTTATCGGTGGGGATTTATGAGAATACGACGTTTTCTTTTGAGTATGCGCGTGATGAAGATTATAAACAGAGCGATGGCGGGACAGGTAAAAACGCTGATATGATGATTTTGCAATTGGCGGTTGAATTTTAAAACGTTGCAAGATTTCTCCTAAGGTCGAAAGGTTGCAAAGCTGCTCCGGCTGAATTTTAAAGCGATTTTAAAATGGGCTTGATATTAACTATTATATTAATATATATTGCTAAACTGGAGTACCTTGCACTGTTACTAACTTAATGGAAACCGCAAACCCCTTATGCAAAACCTTGGGTGTAATAAATGAAGAGAACATTCAAAATCATCGCCATTAACTTTATGGTATTAAGCACACTTATCGTCGGTGTAGAAATATTAAGTCAGTTAGCATACCTGTTGAAAAAGGGTAATTTACTTTTCTTGGAAACGATTTCTGTTCACCACAAAACTTTTGAAATACATCCATATCTAGCTGGCAGACTTAAATCATCTGTTAAAGTCAAAAAGAACAACAAAACTATAACAACTACTCATTACCATACCCGGTGGACTGGGGCTGAGCAGGATGATCACAATCTTATTAGAATTGCAATTTTAGGTGGTTCTACAGTATTTGGGACAGGCGTAACAGATGAAGATAGCTGGCCAGCACTTCTTCAGGCGAAGCTTGGAAAACAGTATGCGGTTATTAATTATGGCGTTCCAGGCTATTCTACTGCTGAAAACATTATACAAATGGCTCTCATTGTCCCAGAAAAACGGCCTCACATTGTAATATATTACGAGGGCTGGAACGATATTAGAAATTATCACGAAAAAGAGTTAGGTTCGGACTATTACGGACACGGCATGAGGCAGTATGGAAATCTCCGCATCCATAACCTCTGGAACACTTTTGCAACTGTTTGGTTGGTAGATAGAATAAAGAAAAAAATCATAAATCCCCCCGAATCATTTGATAAGCCTGATCAATTCGTAGATGAAATCTATATCAGGAATCTTAACACCTTAAAATTCTTATCAGAAAACATTGATGCTTTCCCTGTGTTTATTCCACAAGTACTTAACTACGCAAGTTTCTATGGGAAAGAAGGCTCTAGGGAATGGACAAGGCATATCAAGAATGAAGCCATGCCTACTTTGATGGATAAATTTAATTCTCATATGAATGGATTGTGTTCTCAAGGAGAACAGAATTGTGTCGTTCTCAATGAAGTATTAAAAGAGAAATGGGTACCGCATGATTTTGTTGATGACGGGCACTTATCAAGAAGTGGAGGATTGAAATTTGCCGAAATAGTAACTCAATTTATTCGCAACAAGTCTGATGATTTATCTTGGGCGACCACACTCCCAAGATAAATCTTGGACTCCGAATACCACGCTAACTTCGTTTCAGCAACATTATCTGGTCCCACTTGGTTTGACAGTTACCGAAGCCCGACAATGCGTCCCGGCATTTCTCGAAAGAGTTTGTCAACAATACTCAATGGCAAGGCTGGTATCAGCATTGAGATTGTCACAATGCTTTAATACAACTGCGGAAAGTTGGTTGAATATGCAACAACAATACAACTTGTGGCATACACGTAAAAATAAAGATTTTCAAGGAGAAATCACGGTTCTATATAACCCCACCCAATGACACTCATAAGTCCGCCTGCTGCGGGGAGACCAATACCCCGCAGCCGGCACGACATGGCATTGCTTGCTCAAATCAAAGTCGCGGCAAACTGCACAGTTATATCACTAAGCCGCTTATCCAAAATCTTAAAAACCTGCTCTTGAATAAAGTCCGGCACTCCGCCATAAAAAGCCTGTGCAATCCCCCCCGTGATACAGGCTTGCGTATCACTGTCTCCGCCTAAAGAAACAGCATTTCTGATAGCATCTTCATAATTCTCCGATTCCAAAAAAGCGGTGATAGCTTGCGGCACTGAGCCTTGGCAAGAAACATCAAAATAATAAGTTCGCCGGATCGTTTCTAAAGGAGTGCTGAGATTGTAGCCAAACGTGTTTTCAATATAATCCTTAATAGCCCGTTTATCCTTGCCACACTTCGCTAAAAAAATAGCAGCGGCGGTGGCTTGGGCACCTTTGATGCCTTCTGGATGGTTATGCGTTACCGAGGCACTGAGCGATGCTTTTTCTAAAACGGTTTCCAAGTCGTCGTAAGCAAAACCGATTGGACTGACGCGCATCGCGGAGCCGTTACCCCAACTATTGTAGGGTTTATTATTGTCAGAAGCGGCCCATCTATGGAAATTTCCCCCGTAACCTGCCCAAGGATAATAATGATAATATTCCTTGAGTTTGTTGACATAAGGCACTTTGTTAAAAATGCTGTCGGCTAGTGCCACTGTCAACACAGTATGAGCCAATAATATCACCTGCAATTGCGCCTATCATTTTTTTTGTCCTCGATGTTCAAGTTTTGTAAGACCATTGTAACGCAGTCTCTTGCCTTATTCAAACCAAC
>JBDLJY010000085.1:0-21793 GCA_039714115.1 Pseudomonadota bacterium
GAGTGGAAGAAGTGATGCCTATTCAAAATCGTACACATAAACCAACACATTATTTTCACAAAGCACTTTGTTTATGATAGGTTCAATTTTTGACCATTTCCCCCCAGCCAATCCACAACCTATTCTAGGCATATGAACTGATGCGCTGAGTTCAGTTGCCTTTTGCTCAACTTGAAATAGACATTTTTCGAGGGCTTCATATCGAATGGGTGGCCCTTTGCTCCCGGTTTTTATGCCACGTTGCCCAATCATATTTGCAATCCAAATACATGAGTCAACTTGAATGAATTGAACGGCTCCTAATTGAAAATCATTTTTGGCTCTATACCATTTTCTATAGGCTTGTTCGGGTTGTGGCCATCGTTTAGAAATGGCGAGAACAAATCCTTTTCCCCATCTACCAAGATCATTGCAAATATGACAAATGATCTTATTTCCTTTGGCTTGTGGAGAAGTGGCATCGCCTTTTAAGTATGTAATCATTGGACTCCTATAGAAAATTATGTTGCAACGCCAAAACGGCTATTTAAATATTCGATAATTTTGGCATCGTAGGTTTCGTGAAATTTAAAATAAAAACGATTAGCCTACCGAGCCCTTCACGATGCGTGTGAGATGCTTGTTTTGATTTTTGTGGTGTTCATTGTGTGTTTTTAAATACTTTATGTAACCAATTGATAAATCCTTGCATTTCAGTTGATTGCAAGTTTATTAAATTGCCATTAATTGTTACATCTAGGGTTTGTCCGGGCCTTTTTTGCCATGCTAACCAAGTATAGACAGTGGCTTTAGTCTGATGGTAATCGCTAAAAAGAGTGACTGGTAATTTTTTAAGACAGGTGTTTGCTGTCTTTAAAAGTTGATGTTGTTCGTCTCCAGAGACGGTTTGCTTAATTAAATCTTCTAACATGCCATTATTTTTATGATCAGGCATTAGCCACAAACCGATGGGCGCTAAGCCGTCGGCATGTTGAAATAAACTACCCGTGTAAGGTAACTTGGGTGGATTTGATGGAATTCGATATCCGTTTTGTGCTAACTGTGTCGTTAAAGTTTTCCAACGTTGTTGAAAACCACCCCCGCTCACATAATCAGCATCGGCAATAATCCCAAGCTGTTGTATTTCACCCTTTTGCAATCTTTTGATAAGTAAGTTGATTAATTTAGGAAAATGACTAACTGTGTTGGCTTTCAGCCCATAATTTTTGGGTGGTGTAATGTCTATCTTATCAAGCAACTGTAGTTGTCTCAGTAGTGCTTCAAAAAAATCAACATCGCCTTGCCCTTCAACTAACAAAACAGCCATTTTTTTATTAGCCATTAGCGAACCTCTAAATCTGCTTGGGTAACCAGTTCTAATTCATCTTTATCATAAGCGGTTGCTATGACTTTATTTTCATTGCTTTTTAAAGCACTTCGCCCAAGGTTAAATAGCATGCCTTCAGTTTCATTTGCTTGTGTTGTTTCAATAAATGTCGTCACACAATCCCAACTATGCGTCGTAGCAAACACTTGAACATTTAAGTCTTTTGCCAGTTTGAAAATCAATTCCCATACTTTGGGTTGCACCGTGTAATGTAAGCCATTTTCAAATTCGTCAATTAGTAAAAAGCTATCTTTGGCATTCACTAGGGCAAGGATTATGTGAAATACGCGAGATATACCCTCGCCTAAATGTTTGAGAGGAATACGTTCATTTTTTAAAAAAATCATGGGAATATTTTTATCTGGTTTGACAATCAATCCCACTTTTTCTATTTTTTGATCAAATAAACGTAACCCTTTAAGAACGTATTCTTCTAAAGGTGTCACAAAAATGTTATTCCATAAGTTTTCTACTGGTTGGTCTGCCATTGTCGTACTTACAAACTGGGTATTCTTTTGAAAGTCCTCGTACCCGTATGAATTTAGCCAATTAGGCTTTTCAATTGATAACTCAATTGTGGGCCAGTTTTTTTTACCATTTTGCAGGGGAGAAATGATAATGTTTTCATTATCATTATAATAAAACCTAAATTCATTAGATTTATCATCCCAATCTTCATCACGTTGATAAATTATCTTTTTCAGTACAGCTTGATCAGCATAACTCCCATAAATCCACAATGCTTCCAACAAGCACGTTTTCCCAGAATTATTCCGCCCAACAATCAAGTTGACGCGCCCCAAATGTTCAATTTTCAATTCTTTGAACAGACGGAAATTTTTAATATAAAGTGATTCTAGCATATCAGTTATCTGTTGATTGGAGCACCAGCTAAGAAAAAAATTCAAAATCTTCGCTAAGTTCAAAATTTAGTGAAGCACGAAAACCGTGAAAACAGAATAGCATTTTCAAATTATAGCTGAGTTCATCCGGCAAGTCATTGTTAAATTTTGTCATAATTTTGAGTCTGCTGTTGTAATTTATCTATTTCTTCAATAGCACGTTGTGCCATTTTGACAGCACTACTCGCATCATAACGAGAAAAGGTTTTATGTAACTCATAATCCGCCGTGTTTCTACGTTTACGTTTGTAACAATTGTTCGGCAGATTTCATAAAATCTTGGTAATCAACCATATACCAGTGACTCCTCTACGGCTGCCTTTTTTTCCACAGTTAAGTGTTCAAAGGTAATGATAATATTGTCTAACAAACTCTCTTTGAAATTTCCAGTTAACAATAAGTCGTTATGTTGTTCTTCCAGTTCTAATAAATCATCAACTGGCAAATCGATATGGATCGTGTAATAGAGGTAAGGCGCACCATCATAATTAGCATAACCAGTAGAAATTAAAAAAAAGCCATTGGACTTTAAAGATTGGCGAACCAAAGACAATGCCGTTTCAAGTATGGGTTGTACCTGAGATTCGGTGAAATCATGACGACGATAGAAATCAGCCCACTGTTGAATTGTTGTTTCATAAGGATTTGCCATATCAGTCAGTTTATGCCAATGCGCGAGTAATGCCTCGCCACGAAAAGCTCTTCCAGTATTCACACAGGATTCTATGCTGTCCCTTAACAAACTGAATTCATTCGGATAATAGCTTTGATATTCCATTAATAAATCACTGGCTTCATAAGGCAAACAAATATTGTTTAATGCGATAGCGTACAACTGAACGATCCAAGCATCAGCACCAGCCGTGTGAAGTGCCATTTTAAACTGTGCATGAACTTGATCAATATCATATTGTAAAGAAGCCATTGCACCAAAAGCGATATAACATAACATCGGATCATAATTAACCAGTTGACGGGTTTTATTTTTTAGTTGAGTCACGGAAAATTCATTCATTGATGCCGGCTGAGAGAAAAGTTCACTCATTTCAGTCTTATGTTTGGAATGATTAGGTAAAGGTTTAGGATTCATTTTTGCCCTCACTCTTGTGCTGGACGGGGTTTGTACTCCGCCCGCAACAATCTTGCGATCCTGCGCTACTTCCACGTTACGGACGGGGATCTCGCAGAGAACTTCCCCGTCCAGCACATATTTTTTTATTTAAATAGGCGATAAATCGCCTACTACGAACTTGGCATTCTTTATTTATCATAATGGCATTGGATCATGAGTGCAAGGCGTACCTTGCACAAGACAATATTTATATCCAAAAAGCGGTTTGAGTCATCACTTTCGCCACTCGCCCCATCAACCAGCGCACTGGTTTTGGCAGGGGAACGCCGCCGGCTTTGATGGCAATTGTGGCATGATGCGCTTCATCTTGTTTCATTTGTTCTAAAATGGCTTTACTTTTAAGGTCTTGGGCGGGTAAGCGTTGCAGATGTCCTTCTAAATGTTTGACAACTTGTCGCTCAGTTTCCGCGACAAAGCCTAAACTCCATTTATCGCCTGCCGCGCCCGCCATGGCTCCTATAGTATAGGAGCCCGTGTACCAAAGTGGGTTTAAAAAGCTCAGATGTCCATTGAGTTCAGAAATGCGCTTTTGACACCACTCTAAATGGTCGTTTTCTTCAAGGGCGGATTGTTTCATGTTATCACGTACTGCCTTGGTGCGGGCTGTTAGGGCTTGTCCTTGATATAAAGCTTGGGCTGAGACTTCTCCTGCATGGTTGACACGCATTAATCGGGCTGATAATTGTTTATCAGTTTCGCTCAATTCTGTCTCTTCAAGCTTTTGGGCGGGATTGGGCCGTGTCGTGCTTAGGGGTTGACCAAATAGTGTGCGTAATCCGTGGTCAACATTGATGATTAAATGGTCTAAAGGGGTTAGTTGTTGCATTATTTCACCGTCAATGTGTAATGTAGTATTTGAAGTCCATTGGGCGGGCGTTTGATGGACTATACATTGTGTTATCCTTTGGATCCGTCTATCACATTTTAATAGAATTCAACTATGACTCATTCACTTTTGATCTCAATTTTCTGCCCTGATCGAACCAGGCTAGTATCATCCATCACCGGTTCTCTGTTCAACCTTGGGGTTAATCTCAGTGACACAAGCTTTGTCGTGCTTGGCGCGGGGGCAGAATTTACCACCGTTTGTGATTCTCCCGTCAACCAAGAAGAGCTTGAAAGCCATCTCCGCGCTCTGCCTGAGCTTGAGGGTGCTGACATCAAGGTGAGCCAATTTTCGCTGTCCAAAATTCACGGGCCAAACGCGAAGATTAGCCATATAATCACGCTACGTGGTGCGAATCATCCTGGGCTGATTGCCCAATTGTCTGAGGTTATTATGGCGTTTGATGCTAATATCGTTCGCTTAGACGCGGAGACGATACCGGGTAATGAGGGCGAGCAGTATTTAATTAATTTGTCTGTCTGTATTCCTGAGTCGCGTGTTGATGCCTGTCTTGCCTCCGTCACTAATACCGCCAGTTCTTTGCAAATGCACTGCCACTGGGTTTCGCCAAGTCCAAGATAAATCTTGGACTCCTATTTTCTGAAAGAGGAAATTTTCGATGAGCGAAGTACCTTGTACCTACGTCATCTTTGGCGCGACGGGCAATCTGTCACGCCTTAAACTCATGCCGGCTCTCTATCACTTAGAAGTCGCGGGACGTTTGCCCGAAGGCACGGTAATTTTAGCAATAGGACGCCGCCCTTGGAACCGTGAAAAATGGATTTCTGAGGTCAAGGATATGCTAATCGCTAAGGCTCGTAATGGCTTAGACGAAAATGTGTTTGAACATTTCAAACAGCGGTTGCACTATTTTGAGGGCAATTTGACTGAGCCAAATATGTACACCGCTTTGCGAGATTTTATCAATAACGCGCCGGATTTTCCACAATATGTGGCTTTTTATATGTCCATTCGCCCAGCAGAATTTGGCGTAGTCGTCCAAAATTTGAGCGAGGGTGGGTTGCTGGATGAGGCGCATGGCTGGCGGCGCGTGGTTATCGAAAAGCCGTTTGGTTATGATTTGGATAGTGCCCGTGCCTTGCATCAGCGGATTTCTCGCTATTTGCGTGAGGATCAAGTCTATCGTATCGATCATTATTTAGGCAAAGGGACGGTGCAGAATGTTTTGGTTTTTCGCTTTGCCAATCTCATGCTTGAGCCGTTGTGGAATCGCAATTATATTGATCATGTCCAAATTACTCATTCTGAAACTCTCGGAGTGGGCAGTCGCGCTGATTATTATGATAATGCTGGGGCGATGCGGGATATGATTCAAAGTCATCTGTTGCAATTGCTGACGCTTGTGGCGATGGAGCCGCCGGTTTCTATGGAGGCTGAGGCGATGCGCGATGAGAAGGTTAAGGTGCTTAAATCTATCCGCCCGATCTCGCCAAACGCTGTACATGCTCAAACTGTCCGCGCTCAATATGCTGCTGGTATTGTGCAAGGGCAAAAGGTAAAGGGTTATTTGCAAGAAGATAAGGTGTCTAGGGATAGCGTGACCGAAACTTACGCTGCTATCAAGCTTTTTGTCAATAATTGGCGTTGGGCAGGTGTCCCTTTTTATCTGCGAACTGGTAAGCGTCTTGCGGAAAATCAGTCTATGATCTCGATTTGCTTTAAGGAGCCGCCACAACAATTTTTTCGTGCTAGTCAGATTCAGCGTATGCGTCCTAACTGGGTGCTGTTGGGTATCCAACCGACAGAGTGTATGAAGGCTGAAATGACTGTTAAGGAACCGGGGCTGGAGATGAATACTCGCCAAATCAGTTTAGATGCGAGTTTTAGAACTGATGATGATGTTGCTAAGGAGGCTTATGAGGAACTTTTGTTAGATGTGATCAAGGGTGATCGTTCACTTTTCTTGCGTTATGATGAGGTGGAGTATGCTTGGCGCGTGGTGGACCCTATTCTGCGTGTTTGGACAATGGAGCGTGACTATATTCCTACTTATCCGGCGGGCAGTTGGGGCCCTAAAGAGGGTCAACGCTTGTTTGAAAGGGAAGAGCAAGCTTGGCGGCATTCTTTGAATCCTGAGGAAGTTTGATGGACGAAAACAGTAATTTAATCCAGTGGCAGTTATTAGACGATGCCGATGCGGTTGCCCATGAGGCGTGTGAGCGTATTTTGAGACTTTCTAAACAAGTCATTGATAAAAATGGCTATTTTAAAATTGTCCTTGCTGGGGGGGGTACTCCTGAGCAAACTTATCGTTTGTTGAGGGAGGCTGATTGCGATTGGGGGCGTTGGCATATTTATTATGGGGATGAGCGCTGTTTGCCTGATGTGGATGCGGAGCGAAATAGTGTGATGGCTTCACGCGCTTGGCTGGATCATGTGCCGTCTGCCCAAGTTTATGCGATACCGGCGCATTTGGGTGCTGTGGCTGGGGCTCGTGGCTATGCTGATATCGTGAAAGATGCTTTGCCTTTCGATATGGTTTTGTTGGGGATGGGTGAGGATGGACATACGGCGAGCCTCTTTCCCGGACATCGCCACTCTGAGGATGAGTTAGTCCATGCGGTTTTTAATGCGCCCAAGCCTCCGCCAGAGCGCGTCAGTTTGAGTGTGGCTGCTCTGTGCAATAGTCGTGATTTGCTATTTTTGGTGACTGGCGCGGGTAAGCGGGAGGCGGTTGCTCAGTGGCGGCGCGGAGATAATGTGCCTATTGCTCAGATACAGCCGGCTGGCGGTGCGACGGTGTTGATTGATCGGGCGGCATTTAGTACGTCCAGCACAGACGTTACGAACGGGCGAGTAAATTGGTGAGTGCCGCGCCCGGCTCAGGTGCTTTCATAAAAGCTTCTCCGACTAAAAAGCTATGCACACCCGCGTCACGCAATATGGCGACATCTTCAGGTGTATGAATACCACTTTCGCTGACGACAGTGTATTCTTTAGGTATCCATTGTAAGAGTTCTAAGGTGGTTTTTAAGTCTGTGGTAAATGTCCGCAAATTACGGTTGTTAATACCTATCAAGGGCATATTGAGTGATAATGCCCGTTCTAATTCTTCGCGATCATGTACTTCAATGAGTACGTCCATACCTAAATGGGTTGCCAAGCCTGCCAAGTCATGTAATTGTGCATCGCCTAATGCAGCTACGATGAGCAAAATACAGTCTGCACCAATGGCGCGAGCTTCATAAACTTGATATGCGTCGATGATAAAATCTTTACGCAAAATTGGGAGCTGACAGGTTTCATGGACTTGTTGCAAATATTCGTCGGCGCCTTGAAAAAAATCTCTATCGGTGAGAACGGATAAACAGGTAGCGCCGTTTTGTTCATAGCTTTTCGCAATGGCAACGGGATCGAAATCTGCTCGTAATACGCCTTTGCTGGGTGAGGCTTTTTTTATCTCGGCTATGACGGCGGGTTTTTGTGCATTAATCGCCTCGATAAAGCCACGCGGCGGTGGGCAGTTGGCAGCCCGTTGACTGAGGCTTGGCATAGAAATCTGTTTTGATCGCGCTTCTATTTCTTCCACTTTGCGCCGGAGAATCTGTTTTAAAATATCAGGTATCATATCAAGTTATATGTAGGGTGGATTCTGAGTCCACTATAGTACACTATCGGAGTCCAAAATTTATTTTGGACGAGTCATGGAAGAAACCAGAGTATGCCTATTAAATGCCTTTATATTGATAATGAACCGAAAACTTTATGGCAAGCGGGCTTGGAGTCCAAAATTTATTTTGGACGAGCCCTGAGACTAGTCAAAACGGGGATTTTGTATTTTTAAGGCGATTAGTACAACGGATTTACGGAAAGAACGGATTGGGAAGTCGATTGAATTGTGTCTGTCCGTTTTTTTTTTGATTGACGGAGGGGATTGGCTTGTTAACAACATTGAGCTAATCCCTTTATTCCGTTAATCCCTGTACTATGTTTTTCAACGGAGCAAGCTACTCCGATATTATTATGTCAAAACACTAACTACAGGGATTAATTTTTAGCAGGGATACTACACGGATTATATTTAAGAATGGATAAGTCAAAACATAAGTACAAGGATTTACGGAATGAGGGGATTGGAGTGTTGATTGTATTGAGTCAGTCCGATTAATGACGGATTGGCTTGTTAATAATATTGGACTAATCTTGTGCTGGACGGGGTTTGCAACCATATCCCTTAAGTTAAGGACAACTAATTGATTTTGAAATAAAAAAGCTTGTCCAAAGCTGGTGATGGATTTTTTGTTTGACATGGATGCTCCGTTAAAAATCCTATTTTTTAAAAAAATAGGATTTTTTTGACACCGACACCGGCTTAAAAACTTATTAGCCTGTTCGTAGTAGGCGATTTATCGCCTATTTCTTCTCAAGCAACAACAGTTGCAACCGCCTATCACAAAGCTTTTGTAGCGACTCTGGCCAACAATTGCTTTCTTTAAGCATCCATTCAATCTCCTCTGGTGAAAAAGGCTTAGGTGAATTAGCCAGCAATTCTCGTGCCTCGCTTTCAGTTAATGCCTCAAGATGCAAGGTATGACCGAAAAGGTTGAAAAATGACGAGAGTTTGTCACACGGTTCTGGCTCTTTTAAAGCTGTCACGACAAAGCTTAATTTTCCATGACTCCCCAAAGAACACATATTTTGCCAAAACGCAGTTTCCAAGGCAGGGGCTGCGATACCTGTCTCAATGTTATCCATTAAAATCACTCCCAGTACCATCCAAGCGGTACTTGTTGATTTTTGACTGTCGCATACCATTCATGAGGCGTATTCATGGGTTTGGAATTATCATCATCAAAATCTCGATCTTTGAGACCAGCAATAATGATGTTTGGTTGGGCCTCTCTCGCACCCAAAATTCTTTGACGAAAACCATGTTTGCTGCCGATAGGTTTAACGACACAACCATCCGGCACGATCTTGAGTAAAACTTGTATATCAATACTTTGGATATCGCCTTCGCAGTAGAGCGTATTTACAGGCATAGCGATCCTCCGGGCAAACGCCAAGTTTCATTTCTATTGATGACGTTGCTCACCGCCTCTGAGTGAGTCGTCAGAATAAACTGACAAGTCGAACTTATCGATGGCAGATGACGTATTAAAGACTGCGCGGCGGGCGGGTGGAGATTGAGATCAACTTCATCAATCAGCACAACAGAATAGGCAATTTGCCGTCGGACGACTTCATATAGAAACGGAATAATGGATTGTTCACCCGCTGACATTTCCACAATGTCATAAGTGCGATGTCCGTCACTGAGTACAAAGCACTCTTCTTCTTCGGTGGGTGACTCAAAACTGGGCATATTTTCAATACCTACAAAAGAGCGTCCCAAAAAAATACTTTTATAAAGCGTTTCCAATTCCTTTAAATAGTCAGGTTGACCCGAATTCTGTCGGCGTTTCCATCTAATCAGATGCTCACGTAAACGACCAACACCTGATTCAAAGGACACTTGGTTCTTAGCTTCTTTTGGCCTTTCTCCATTACCTTCTGAATAGGTATTGGCACCAAGATTACGAAATTGGTCAAACCAGAAGATACCGGGCAATTTTGAAAACCATGAGCGAACTGAGGTATCACCTGACCAAAATAAACTTCGAGCATAGTAGCGACCCTGAAATTGTGAGCGTTCTGCTGGGCTATTTTCTCCGACTTTCCAATAATTACCCATCAAAATCAATTGAGTTAAAGGGTTGCCACTGGGTTTAACAAATTCATGTTCTGACTGGAATTCCTTTGATTGTGCCTCATACCATTTTTCTGCCACCACGCGAGTGGCTTCAATCTCTTCATTTTCAAATGAAACTTCCAATTGAATACGTGGATTGCCCCATTTCCAGAAACGTCCGGGCAGAAATCCGAGCCAATCAAAGTCATAAATACTTTGAATTTGTCGGGTTGCTAATGCCAATGGGAGTGCAATGGCTTGCAGTAGTGTGGTTTTTCCGGTGCCATTATCACCCAGTATGAGAAATTGGTTACTCACTTCTTCAAGCGTTTTGTGCTTGAAGGAGACTTCAAGCTTGTCAAATAGTTTAAAATTTTGAATAGAGATAGATTCGACTTTCATATAAAACGCCTTTAAGTTCATTAACTAGGTGCATCCCACGCACATTCTTGATGTCACTGTAAATTACCTACGCTCGCTTTTTGCAAGTTAGGAGTCCAAGATTTATCTTGGACAAAATCTGGCCGACTCCTGTTAAATTTCCAGAACGTCAAAAAAATCCAGAAATGATCTTAAGATCATTTTTCTCAATGAGTACATTCAATTGATCCTCAATCACTCTAATAAGCAAGGAAACACTTGTATTCCATATACTTAACCTTCTCTCTTGCGCTTTTCTTATTTTTTCAAACGCAGGATTATAGCCCTGCTCTTGTTTTGCGGCTTGTTCAAGCCCTCGAAGGGTCAATGCACGGGCAGTACGCCCATTACCATCAAATCACATCTTTCCAAGTTTTGGGATGTGTATGCTTTGAACATTTAATATAATAAAAACAAAGCTTTACGCGAATATAATTTTTAATAAAAACCCGATTGACGAAAATGTTACATATCCAACACATATTTATTAATACCCTTATAAATTGATTATATAGATGAGCTAGGTTTGGGGTTTTCAAAATGCGAACACTATTTAGTACAACTAATTGAGAAATAAACGAATTAAAAACCGTCAAATAACGGCAATTTACCCAAGATAAATCTTGAACTCCACAGGATGTCCAATGGTAAGGATTCCCACTCTATTTTTTAAGGGACAGCAACAAATCATCAACTTCATCATAAATTTTTTGGGCTAAAGAGAACAGCCGCATGGCTTCATAGCGAGAGAATTTAAGGTTTAATTGATAATTCGCTTTTTGCCGAAAATCTTTGGCACGCGCAAGCTTGTTTCCTAACGAGTTTATTTGTTTATTTGGATCAGATAATAAGCCATTAATCACTCTTTGATGAGATGTGCCTATACTGGCTTGTGAATGGGGTAGTTTTTCCAACAGCATTCGACAGGCATGAAATGCCCCATAATAGGCACGGCTACCTGCATTTCGATAATCAATTTCCCGCTCCCCTTGCATCATTTCTTGTGCAGAGATTAAAAATTCTTTGGCATCCATTTAGTCACCTAGCATTTCAAATGTTGGAATAAAATAAGCTGTTAGATTTGTGGATAGCTTTTCATCAGCGATTTTATCGGCTAACTCAAAATCCAATTCCACCATTTTCTCTACTGACAATTCATGCAATGGAATTCCATAATGAAACCATTTTCCATCTTCATCTTCTAACAAAGATATATTTATAGGAGCGGCAATGGAAAGTTGATATTGACGAAGTATCGACATG
Source organism: Pseudomonadota bacterium (assembly GCA_039714115.1). Lineage (GTDB taxonomy): Bacteria > Pseudomonadota > Gammaproteobacteria > Beggiatoales > Beggiatoaceae > Thiomargarita. The sequence continues at coordinate 11,662 of JBDLJY010000085.1, forward strand.
CTCAGATTAATCAGCCCTTCTAAATCAGCATCGCTCACATTTTTTTCATCCATGAACTCTATGACTTCCCTCGCCAGTTGAGAAAACGGATGCGCTTTATCGGTGCTCATTTTATCCCATCTTTTGAGTAACTTACCTACCTGATGAAAATGCCCTGCTAAACCATAAAAATGGATCGCATCATCAAGGTAAGTATTCGGAGATAAATCAAAAGCCTGACGCATCAAATCAGCCGCCTGTGAAAAAAATCCAAAAGGCGTTAAACACTTCGCATAAATAGCTAAAGCGTAGACATGTTTAGCAGAAATCGCAGCAATGGCGTGTTGATAATTGGCATCTAATGCCTCAATATCTCCCTCTAAACGGGCAAGCATTCCACGCGCCAAATAAGCTTCAACATCATCGGATTGACTGCGTTTTTGTATCTCAATTTTAAACTGATTCACAGCATCATGATTATTGCTAACAACTAATTGATTCATCTGCTCAAAAAAGGCTGGTGCTTGAATAGCAACTTGAGAAGACATAATTTTTTTCTCCAAATATCCACCAAAAACTTGACTTTTAAATAAGCAAGCGTAGGAGCAATGCCAGTATAATTTATGCCGCCTAAAAATTAAATTATTTATAAAATAAAAAAATACAGACTTTTTTCGCTCATTGCAAGAGTTTTTTTCAAATAACCAATCCCACCGACAACAACCCGTCCAAAACGTTTGATGCCATGATTGAGGCTTTTGAATTCCCTTTAGTACTTTGTGCCCACCATTGCAACACGACGCTTGTGGTTCGACTCCACACCACTCAGTGACCGTCTTCGATGGGCATCAGTGATGCTCACAGCCTTTGTGTGAGGGCGGCCACTTAATAAGATTGGAGTCCAAGATTTATCTTGGAAGTAGAAATGCCGTTGTGGCTGACTACTTATAAAGAATTACCCGAAAAAAATGGTAATATATCTATGTATAGCGGATTAGTTAAGATTAAGCCTTAAAAAGACGTGCAAGGTACGCCTTGCACTCCGGAGAAAAATTTATGAGTGACGTTAAACATTGTCGTTTATTAATACTTGGATCAGGGCCTGGCGGATACACCGCGGCAGTGTACGCCGCCCGTGCCAATCTCAATCCAGTCCTGATTACGGGCATGGAGCAAGGGGGGCAGTTAACGACGACAACTGATGTTGATAATTGGCCGGGTGATGATCAAGGCGTGCAAGGCCCTGATTTGATGGAGCGTATGCGTAAACATGCCGAGCGTTTTAAGACCGAAATTATTTTTGACCATATTAATGCGGTTGACTTAAAACAGCGCCCGTTTAGTTTAACCGGTGATTCGGGCCAATATAGCTGTGACGCCCTGATTATCGCAACGGGGGCTTCTGCACAATATTTAGGCTTACCCTCCGAACAGGCTTTTAAAGGTAAAGGTGTCTCGGGGTGTGCCACTTGTGATGGATTTTTTTATCGTAATAAAAAGGTGGCGGTGATAGGCGGCGGGAATACGGCGGTGGAAGAAGCCCTGTATTTAGCCAACATAGCTTCACATGTTACCTTGGTGCATCGGCGCGATGCGCTTCGTGCTGAGAAAATGTTGTCCAATCAACTTTTGGAAAAGGAAAAAGAGGGTAAAGTCACGATTGCTTGGAATCATGTACTTGACGAAGTGTTAGGTGACAAGAGTGGCGTGACGGGGATGCGTATTAAAAATGTGCAAGATGGCAGCACCCAAGATATTGACTTGTTAGGTGTTTTTATAGCGATTGGTCACAAGCCGAATACGGATTTATTTGTCGAACAATTGGAGATGAAAAACGGCTACCTTGTTATTAATAGCGGAAGCGATGGCAATGCACAGGCAACCAGTGTGCCGGGCGTGTTTGCGGCGGGGGATGTATGTGATCAGGTTTACCGTCAAGCGGTGACTTCTGCGGGGATGGGTTGTATGGCGGCGTTGGATGCGGAGAAATATTTAGATAGTCTTGTTTAATTTGAACTACAGGGATTAATCAAACGGCAGGGAGAAGTCAAAACCTTAGATTTTCGTTGTTTCGGGAATGGAGCTACGCTGATTTCCCGAAACAAAACTTCAGGTTTTAACAAACTGATTTGCGGAATAAACGGATAAAAAATTAGTTTAAGTCAAACTGATAGGTGGTAATAACTTAATATGAGCAAAAAAGATTTTGATGCATTTCTCAAAAAACATGAATCAAAAAAGAGAGAAGAAAATAATTGGGATGAAATAAAAAGAGAATGGCTTGATAAGGTAAGAGAATTCTATTCTCTTGTACATAAATGGTTGAAGGAGTATGAAAAACAAGGGCAAGCCAAACTAGAATTTTTGCCGTACCGGCTAAATGAAGAATATATTGGCAGTTACGAAACACAAAAATTACACCTTAAAATAGCTAACCAAGAGATCGTATTTATCCCTATTGGTACACGATTATTTGGATCAAAAGGTCGAATTGATATGGAGGGCAGAGCCGGTAAGATCAAATTTCTATTGGTCGATAAAAATGCCACAAGAGCAAGCGTTAAAGTCAAACTTTATGATGGAAAAAACCTTGATTGGGCTTGGAAAATAGCAACTCCTCCGCCTACAATTCAATTAATTGAATTGAATGATGAAAGTTTTTTTGATGCAGTAATGGAAGTGATAAATGGGTAAGCGAGTAAACTTTTCTGACTCAAATCTGGAGCTACATGAAATTACTCAGCATCATACTGATACAGAAAATGCCTTGAAGGAATATTATGGTGTTGACGGTAAAAGAGAATTTATACCAGTTAAGTTCATTGGCTATTCGGCGGAAGAGGTATCTATCGAGTTTCGTTCCAGAATTGAAGAATTAGAAAAAACGTCATCATTGACTTTATTGTCATCGCTTGAAGCAAAACTAAGAATTGATTATCTAAAACGCTGTTATCAAAAAGGAAAAGATGGTTTATCAAAGGATTTTAGAGCAATACACAAGCAAAAATATCATCGAGCCTCTTTAGAAGAAGATATTCTTGAAACTTGGAAAAAACATTACCCTGAAAAAAAATTGCTAATATCTGAGTTGCTTGGGGCTTTAAAGTATAGGCATTGGCTTGCTCACGGTCGTTATTGGGAACCCAAATTAGGCAGAAAATACGATTACTCATACATTTATTCTTTAATAGAGCAAGCCTATAAAAACTTACCATTGAAGAGTTAATCGCATAACAATACCAGCTTTAAGTTAACGACAGCAAATTTTTATTTTACATTTCCTAATAAATGTCCAATACTCTATTTGAATGTATCCAGCTTTGTTTTAATTGAACTCACTTATTTCTGAGACTATAAGTTATGAAAAATAAATTTGCTTCGTTCCTAATCACAGGAAAAGCGGCTACGCTCCCCTTTTTTATGAATAACAGCGTTGCTGATACCAACATTTCGGATATGTTATTCGATAGCAGCCAACCACAGCTAATGGAACGCTCGGGGCAAGGCATTGCGGTGACAGATGACATGGTGCAAATCGTATCCCCTGGTCCTGGCTGTTCGTTCCCTCAGCCCACTGACATCATGAATGTCGTTATCACGGGCGTGCGTAACGGTGATGCTGTTTACATCGCTTCTGCTGATAACAAAGACGATCCAAATTTTCTCGCTGTCAATCCCGCTTTTAGAATTGGTCAACAAAACTTGCGTATTTTGACCAGCTTTTATGTCAATAGAGCTGAATTGTCGCCACTATCCGGTTTCGAGCACGGAGGCGGCGATTTGGGCAACGCAGTGTCTGCCATTTCGGTGCCTGTAGATTTGAATCAAATATCGACCACTGCAAGTGGTGTATTTTATATGCAAGCTTTGATTCTGCGTTCTAATCCGCTTACACCAGAATTGCCAGCTACTATGGTTTTTTCAGAACTGGATGAAATTAAGCAAGTGACTGCGACTTGTGACTCTTATGGCATACATTACTAACTAAGGAGTGGTGCAAGGTACGCCTTGCACATCTTTTTTTATGAGTGATACACCTTTATTTGTCGGTAAGTATGTTAGCCTCCGTCACATTGCTCCCTCGGATGCGCCTTTATACCATATTTGGCTACAAAATCCGAACTTTTTAGCCTACAAGCCCTATCTCAAGCGATTGTGCCCGACTGCGGTACAATTAGCCGTACACTTAGCGATGCAAGCACAGTCTAATCCCCGCACTGAGTTTGAAGTCCTAGTCATACAGCAGAAGAAACCCATCGGTATCATTGGCTTATCTAGTATTGATGAATTTAACCAAAAGGCTGAATTTTCAGCGGGTTTTATAAGTGGATATGGCACTCGATGTATTTGGGAAGCAATTCATGCCAGCGTCGCCCTCAGCTTTGCCCATTTTAAACTGCACAAACTGATTTGCTATGTGACAGCTCATAATCATCAAGCACTCAAAATAATGCAGCGTTACGGGTTCATACATGAGGGCTATTTTAAGGAAGAAATATTGGTCGATGATAATCAGCGCGTCGATTTACACCGTTTCGCGTTATTGCACCGCGATTGGCAGCAACATCCTTTGTATCAACGTTTTAAGCGTATTGCCCCAATTTCACCTTAAGGTACGTCCGTTCATGAAAAAAGAAACTATTCTTGTTTTTGCCCCCCATCCTGATGACGAAATTTTAGGCTGTGGCGCCTATATCGCCAAACGACGAGCGGAAGGCGCAAAATGTTACATCGTCGTCGTTAGCGACGGTGCGCGAGGCTTGCCCAGAGGAACGCCACCCCAAGTCCGTCAACAAGAATGTCGAGCAGGGTTAGCGTGTTTAGATATTGATGAAGTGCAATTTTGGGAATATCCCGATGGTGCTGTGCCATTGAGCGGCAATATTTTGCATGAATATCGGCGCATTGTTGCCGAACTAAAGCCCACTAATATTTTATTACCTAACCCGCAAGAGTCTCATTCTGATCATCGGCGCGTGACGCGAGGCGTGTTAAATGCCCTCGAAGAGCAATGGCAAGGGCATTTATTATTTTATGAAACCGTGAATCCGGCAACCGTCATCAATCATGTCGTTGACATTACCAGTACCTTCGATAAAAAATTACAGGCGATACAAGAACATAAGTCACAACTCCGAACTTTTGATTTCGCTACTCATGTACAGACTTTGGCACGTTTGCGTGGCTTACACGCTAATGCGGAGTGTGCCGAAGCCTTTCTGCAACATGAATGGGATGGCACGGCGCAAAATTTTTTTGAAACTCGTCCCCTCATTTCAGTGATTGTGCGTGCCGATGATGCGGATTATCTCCGCCATGCTTTGACCAGTTTAATTCACCAAACTTATGAACAATTTGAAGTGATTTTGGTTTGGTTTGGCGGCGACTCTCCCTCGCTCAAAGACTTTGACGTTTTAGATATTCGTTTTTTCCCCGGCAAACCATCGCGCAGTTTCAATCTCAATCAAGGCTTGCGCTATGCGCGTGGCGAATATGTCGCTATGCTTGATCAAGACGATATATTATACCCGCAACACCTTGCCTCCCTGCTCGCCGAAATTCACGGACAAGCCCAGATAGATGTCGTATATAGTGGTTGCAAAGTCGTTGCCTGCGATAAAATTGACCAGCGCATCAAAGTCAACAAAGTCATTGAAGTTATGAACCGCCCTTGGCAGCCGGGGCGTTTATTGATTGGTAACACAATTCCTAACCATGCCCTATTGTTTCGTGCCTCCGTGTTTCATAGCCATCAATTTGATGAAGACTTTGAAATTTATGAAGATTGGGAATTCTTGTCTCGCTTAAGCTTATCGAATTTTACTTTTGTACATCTGGATGAGATTAGCTGTGAGTATCGTATTTTCAGCGACACCGAAATCCAATCATACGCTCAAGTCCATGAAGACAAAGGTTATCTCGACCATGCACAAAAGGTCATTACATCGATACTCAAAAATTTAGAACTGAGCCACTTTGATAAAATTATTTATTTAGTCAACCATTTAGAAAAGCAACAGCAATTATTAACGACTCAACTGACTGAACAAACTCAACAGCGCCAAGCACTCGCCCAACAGCTTGAACAGTTCCACAGTCTGGAGCAATTACTTGCCGATACTTGTGCCGCTGTTGGCATTGAGGCAGCGGGGAGACAGGGCATCGCGCAACTCATTGGGCGGACGTTGCCCCAGCAGACTTTGTTTTCAATTATTTTGCCTGTTTATAATACGGAGGCTGTTATTCTCCGGCAAACTCTGTTGTCGGTACGCAATCAAGCCTATAGTGGTTGGGAATTGTGTTTAGTGGATGATGGCTCAGATCGTGAAGAAACGCGGCAAGTGTTGCAAGCCGTGCAAAATGATCCTGTGCTCGCAAAACGTTTACACTATCTGCGCCGCGACACCCAAGGGGGTATTGTGGCAGCCAGCAATGATGCGATCAAAATGGCAACCGCTCCTTATATCGCTTTTCTTGATCATGATGATAATTTGCACCATGAAGCCTTACTCAGCCTCGCTTTGAAACTTCAGCAACAAGATTATACCTTGCTCTATACTGACAGCCGTATGATAGATCACAGCGGGCAACCGATGCATAGCTATCAAAAAGCGGATTGGTCACCTGAAACTTTGTTGCATATTAATTACATTAATCATCTCACTGTTGTTAAGCGAGAAATATTGAAGGATGGATTGCGTGCTGATTTTAATGGCGCACAAGATTGGGATTTATTATTGCAATTAGTGGGTTTGCCAGATGAGCAGGTATGTCATATACGCCAACCCCTTTATGATTGGCGAGCAACGGAAAGTTCGGTCGCTTACCAAGCTGATGAAAAAACTTATGCTTTTGAAGCGGCACAATTGGCAGTGATAAGTCACTTAACTGGGCGTGGTTTAGAAGAAGTCTCCGTCACAGCTAATAAAAAAGGGGTAGGGTTTGTTTGTCAATGGCGTTCACCCTTAGAGCCCATCGACATTATCATTCCCACCCATAACAACCTTAGCGGACTCAAAGCCTGCCTCAATGGTTTATTGCAACTGACTGATTATCCTCAATTCAATATTATTGTTGTTGCAAATCGCAGTCCTGCGCCAGTACATGATTATCTCAATTCTCTTGGGCAAATTAAAATATTGCTCAATGATGACGCATTTAATTGGTCAACACTGAACAATCAGGCGGTTATCTCGGGAGAGAGCCCTATATTGTTATTTTTAAACGATGATATTGAAATTAAACAGGCCAGTTGGTTGCGTGATCTCAGGCGGCATTTGTCTTTAGACGGTGTGGGAGCAGTCGGTGCCACGCTGTTTTATCCAAATGACGACTTGCAACATAACGGTATCGAAACCAACCCGCAATGGATTGCCCGTAATATCGTTAATTGGGGCATCATAGGTGAGTCCAGTGCCACCCGCAACGTTTCGGCGGTGACGGGCGCGTGTCTATTAACTAAACGAAGTGTGTGGCAACAGGTGGGCGGATTCGATGAAAAATTGGCAGTATCCTATAACGACGTTGATTTTTGTTTAGCCATCCGTCGCCAAGGACTGAGAATTGTCCAAGCCACAGATGTTGAATTGATTCACCATGAACATGCTACTTATGGCACTGTTGATAACCCAGAAAAACAAGCTCTCTTTCGCAAAGAAATCAATTTGATGCGAGAAAAGTGGGGAGAGTTTTTGACTGAACGTTACACGCCACGTTACGACGTACAAGCACAAAAGACGCGCATTTTACACCTCAAAAATGATCAAACCGACATTCACTTTGAAGCCCTACCAAGACGGGGATGAGCACGCGATTCAAGCAGGCTTCTCAACCGTTTTTCCCAGCTACCGCACCCTAGATACTTGGCATTGGATTTATACCCGTAATCCAGATGGAGCACGTATCATGTTAGCTTGGGCAGACAATGGCGAACTGGCGGCACACTATGCCTGCACTGTACATACCGCATACTATGCAGGAAAGCAGGTAGCCGTCGGTTTGATCCGCGACGTATTTAGCAGCCCAGCTTATCGTGCGTTTGGGCGGCATGGCGTTTATATCCAAACGTTTGAAGCTTTTGTTAAAGCATGGACAGGTGCCAATCAATTAGTGATGCTCTACGGTTTTCCTTCTGAACGTCCATTTCGCTTAGGCAAATTATTGATGCGCTATCAAGCCTTCAGCGATTGGCACCACTATCGCTACACCGTGCATTCTCAACTTTCACAACATAGCCCGCTTGGAGTGATTCACAGCCCTAAGACATTTGATGCCGCCTATGATAGACTTTGGGACAAACGTGCCGGGCGGTACTCATTTGCGGTTTGCCGCACTGCCCGTTTTTTAAATTGGCGGTTTATTGATATTCCACATAAAAAATATTGGATATGGGCATTTTCCGCTTTTTTATCAACAGAAGTGCTAGGCTATGTAGTGATTGCGCCGCCACAAGCTCAATTAGTTGATTTTTGCTTACCAGATGATCCACAATTAGCACACTCATTTTGGCAACAAGTGGTAGACATTTTACGGTGGCGTGGCGTTAAAACGGTAGAAACCTGGTTTGCAGCGGCTTGTCCAGAAAAGCAAAGTTTGCAAGCAGTGGGTTTTAAGCCCCATCCACGCCCGGACACGATTATTCCCGTCTTCAGAAGTTTTCACCCGGATTCAGGGTATGCTAATTTCTATTACACGATGGCAGATTCAGATTTATATTAAAAGTTGACGAAGTTTATAGCCTATAGACTTTCAGAGAAATAGGCTCTGATAAGCCAAGTTTAAAAAAAAACTTGGTTTCTTTTTGCTCACACCGGAGTACGGTACCAATATGAAACTGATTACGCTTATTCTCACTTTATACATCTTATTGAATTTATCGGGGTGCAGTTCAACCCCTAAATTTGAAAAATGGTCAGCCAAGCGTTTTTATTCTGAAGCGAAAGAGGCACTTGATGACGGCGATTATATAACCGCCATCGAATATTATGAAAAGCTAGAGGCACGTTATCCACTTGGAAAGTATGCCCAACAAGCGCAATTGGATATCATTTATGCCTATTATAAGTATGAAGAACCAGAATCGGCGATAGTCGCCGCAGCTCGGTTTCTTAAGTTATATCCGCGCCACTCAAAAATAGATTATGTTTATTACCTCAGAGGGTTGGTTTATTTTGAGTTCAATCAGGGTAGCTTGGAACGCTTTTTGCCACTGGAACGCTCGCAACGTGATCCAACTTCGGCAAGACAGGCATATCAAGTATTTTCCGAATTAGTCACGCGCTTTCCTAAGAGTAAATACTATCAAGACGCTAAACAGCGCATGATTTATTTGCGTAATGTGCTTGCCAAGCATGAGCTACAGGTTGCCAAATTTTATATGAAACGAGGTGCTTATCTGGCAGCGGCTAATCGGGCTAAGACTGTCGTTGAATCCTATCAACGCACTCCTGCTATGCCAGACGCTTTGGTGATTTTATCAAAGTCCTATAAAATCATGGGATTAAATGATTTATCTGCTGATGCCTTAAAGGTGTTGAAGTTGAATTATCCTGAACATGAAGGGATTAAGTAAGCGTAAACATTACGGAGCAGGTTGCAAACCTGCTCCGGCAGAAAACCAAAACATCAGTACAGGGATTGACGGAATAAGAGGATTGGTGTGTGAGTTGTTTTAAGATTGTCTGTTTTATGTGGGAGTATGCTCCAGTTGATCTTTTGTTTTAATCCCTTTATTTCGTCAATCCCTGTACTAGGTTGTGGGTTGTGCGCTCCGCTCAGTTACTTCAGATAATTGGTATGTTTTTATCCTTTATTATAATCCTTGTAGTTGTGTTGGGGTTTCTAAACATAACTACAGGGATTGTTTATAATAAAGGATAAGATTTTAGATTGTGTTAGACTGTTGTTTCGGGAAATCCGCTCCGCTCCATTCCCGAAACAACAACTTATACTTAGATTAATCCTTGTGTTTATGTGTTTTGACTTATCCCTTTATTTCGTCAATCCCTGTACTAGGTTGTGGGTTGTGCGCTCCGCTCAATCCAAAACATCAGTACAGGGATTGACGGATTAAGGGGATTTTTAATCAAACGTTACGGAGCAGGTTGCAAACTTGCTCCGGCAGAAAAAAGCCCTTTAAGAAATCAGATTTTTT
>JBDLJY010000086.1:0-21746 GCA_039714115.1 Pseudomonadota bacterium
TTGCATAAATTTTCCAATGAATTAAAATGCTCCAGTTTTTTGAACGTAGTATTTGGAGTCCAAGATTTATCTTGGACGAGCGTTCGCCCAAGATAAATCTTGGACTCCAAAATAATTTAGAGGAGCAGCGAATGATAAATCTTAAAAGACTGTTAATATTCGCATTAATGTTTTGCATGACTCATGCCACTTATGCCGCAACTTTCTGTGTGAGTACAGCCCCCGAGTTACAAATTGCCTTGACGACGGCTGCATTCAACGGAGAAGACGATGAAGTTCAAGTTGTCCAAGGCAGCTACGTGGGTAGTCGATTTCTTTTTCTCAGTGGCGAAGAGTTTGATCTGAGCATCGAAGGAGGATATACGGCAGGCTGTGCGTCACGGGTGGTTGATCCTATCAATACCGTTATAGATGGTAATAGTGTCGGTAACGTTTTGGTATTGGTTAGCAACAACGTTGTCGATTTTGTGATTGATGGGCTGACGGTTAAAAATGGCAATGCCACTGATAATTCAAATTCAAGTAGCGGTGGTGGTTTGTACATAAAGACTGCTGAAGGTGAGGTGACTCTGAGTAATAACCTTTTTAGTGGGAACAAGGCTAAAGATTATGGTGGTGGCGCCTATATTGAGGGTGCCGCCACGGTAACCCTCGTTGACAATGCCATTACGGATAACAAGACTAAAAAGTATAATCACGGTGGCGGCGGCGGCGTTTATATTGGTTCTTCAAGCACCGTAACCCTCACTGACAATGATATCACTGGTAACACGGCTGATGATGTGGGTGGTGGCGTTTATTTTAATTCTTCGAGCACCGGAACCCTCACTGGCAATGAGATCAGTGATAACACGGCTGATTATGGTGGTGGCGTTTATTTTGATTCTTCAAGCACCGGAACCCTCACTGACAATGATATCACTGGTAACACGGCTAATGGTAGTGGTGGTGGTGTTTATTTTGCTAAAAATAGCACCGTAACCCTCACTGACAATGATATCACTGGTAACACGGCTAATGGTAGTGGTGGTGGCGTTTATTTTGGTTCTTCAAAGAAAGCAATCCTCATCATTAATAATGTCATAAATGCTAACACCGTTAACGGCAACGGCGGCGGACTCTATATTCAACAGCCCGACACAACAATCCTCACCAATAACACCATAAGCAATAACGATGCTAACAACGGTGGTGGTGTTTGGCTTAAACTTAAGGATGATACTGACAGTGCCGATATCTACAACAACATCATTTGGAACAATAATGCCGTTACCAAAGGTAATGACCTTTATATCAACAATGATGGCAACAGTAACTTCATACCATCTCCTCTCAACCTCTTTAGCAACGACTTTGATCAAAGCCTCAGTGGAGCTTATATCGCAATTGCTATTGTTATAGATCCAAGCAATCTTAACAACCTCGATCCATTATTTGTTGATGACGGAGACTATCACCTACAAGCAAGTTCACCTTGTATTGATGCCGGAGACAACGCCGCTCCCTCTCTCCCAACGACAGACAAAGACGGCAATCCTCGTATAACAAATGGCACCGTGGACATAGGAGCTTATGAACAAACAGACGGACAAACAAAGCCCGGAAAATTGCAATTTTCAAAGGCTAAGTATAAAGTCACAGAAAATGGCGGAACAGTAACACTCACCGTAAAGCGCGTAAAAGGAAAAGATGGCAAAATAACAATAGACTGCGCCACCAGCGATGAGACTGCCACAGCCGGCAGCGACTATACTCAAACCTCCGATACCTTGAACTGGAGTGATGGCGATGACGCTGATAAGACTTTTACAATAGACATCATCGACGACAGTGAAGTAGAAGGTGATGAAACATTCATCGTCAGCTTAGGTAATCCTACAGGCGGAGCCAAATTAGGAAAGCCAGATACAGCAGAAGTGACGATCACAGATGATGGTGACACAGAAAAATTCAACTGTAAAAAAGTCACCGAAATCCCAAAAAAGGAGTGTAAAGCCCTTATCGCTCTCTATGACAGCACTGATGGTGAAAATTGGGTGGATAACACGGGTTGGAATGTGACGAATACGCCTTGTAATTGGTACGGAGTTACTTGTAAGAATGGTTCTGTAGAGAAACTAGAATTGTTTTCCAACAATCTCAATGGTTCAATCTCGAAAAAGCTCTCCAAATTGAAGAAGTTGAAAATCCTGTTGCTGAATGACAACGAACTGAGTGGGATAATCCCCAAAACCATGATGAAGCTCAAGAAGTTGAAAGAGTTGGATTTGAACGACAACTGCTTTTCGACGAAAGTTTCAAAGAAACTGAAAAAATGGCTTGATGGGCTCAATCCGGGTTGGGATGAGACTCAAACTAATTGTCTTTATTAAAAGACTAGAAATCCGATTTTTTCAAAAAATCGGATTTCTTGAATAAGCCTAGAAATCCGATTTTTTCAAAAAATCGGATTTCTTAGTTCATTTTGATCTCGTTCCCACGCTCAGCGTCTTGCAAGAGCCAATCCTCCTCCCGACTATCCCACTCGTCCAAAATAAATTTTGGACTCCAAGACTCACCCTAGATTATTTCATAATATTCTTTATAGCCTGCGTTGAAAGTCCAGTCAATTTAGCAATAGCCATTTCATCCAAGCCCATTTCTCGGGCTTGTAATATGGTTTCACGTTGTTGTTTTAACACTCCCTCTTTTCGTCCTTCCTCAACAAAACGTATTTTCGCTTTTTCCCACGCAACGTCATCTTTAATTTCTGACAACAAAGTAGGACTTATAGTGCGTTTCTGAATTGCAGCCATTATTTTTCGCCACAATGCCTCAGGATAATCCTTTTCATCCATTTCACCGTCCAGTGAATCTTTAATAAAATTCAACCATTTTTTGACCAATGGCGGGGTTTTGTCATTGACTTTACGGGGACAAAGAAACACTAAGCGGTGGGGATAGACTTCAACGGTGTCTCCGTATTCACCTCTCGGATTCATGTTACTGACGGCATAACTGAATTTTATTTTGCCATCGTGGAGGTTGCTGGTAAGGAGTACAATTGTGTATATTGTGCGATCAAATCCATATTCTTGATAACCATCGACTTGTTCTACCATGCTAATCAAATGGTTGTATAAAAAACGGTCAAAAAACTCATCTTCTTTGACTTTGAAGGATACATTAAAGAAAGCGCAAAAGCTAGTGCAAGCTCCTTTGATAAACCGAAAGGATAAACCAATCTCCTTTGATCTCGTTCCCACGCTCCGCGGCGGAATGCCTGCTCGGACGCGGAGCGTCCTGCAAGAGCCAATCCTCCTCACTCGCCCAAAATAAATTTTGGACTCCAAGACTCCGCTGATTTTAGGAGTCCAAGATTTATCTTGGCTGGGTTGTCGCAACTCGTCCAAAATAAATTTTGGACTCCAAGATTGTTATATTGAAGTCCAAAATTTATATATTGTTTATCCGTTATTTCCGTAAATCCGCTGTACTAATTTTGGACTCCTACGATATTGTAGGTTAACTCAACAACTCACTCAACAACCCCTCAAATTTCGTCGCCTGAACAACTTGCCTCAAACGCTGACTCTGGACGATAGCTTGCAAATCTCCCAAAGCCTGATCAAAATCATCATTCACCACTAAATAATCATATTCAACACAATGACTCATTTCCTCAACAGCACCGCGCAATCGTTTAGCAATCACCACTTCACTATCTTTACCTCGAAGACGCAAACGTTGCTCAAGTGCCGCCCGTGAAGGTGGCAGGACAAAAATGTTAACCGTCTCCGGCATCTTACGACGGACTACTTGCGCCCCTTGCCAGTCGATTTCCAAAATAACATCAATACCCATATTCAATTGTTCCACAATCCATTCTTGAGAAGTGCCATACTCATTATCAAAAACTTCGGCATGTTCCAAAAACAAATCGTTTTCCAACATTCGCAAAAATTCATCCTTAGTCACAAAATGATAATTGACACCGTTTATTTCACCCCGACGAGGCTGACGAGTCGTATGTGACACCGACACCTGAATATTATCAACACTTTCTACCAAAGCCTTAACCAAAGTCGTTTTACCAGCACCCGATGGAGCAGAAATCGTATATAAAGTACCCTGACTCACAACACCTCCTTACTCAATATTTTGCGTCTGCTCACGCATTTGTTCAATTAACACCTTCAAATCGACAGCGCGACGAGTCGTGTTGATATGATTAGATTTTGACCCTAAAGTATTAGCTTCGCGGTGTAACTCCTGCACCAAAAAATCCAAACGCCTGCCAATCGGCTGATTTTGCATCAAAGTTTGCCGTATTTCCGCCAAATGAGTTTCCACGCGATCCAATTCCTCCGCGACATCCATTTTTTGCGCCAAAATCACCATCTCTTGTTCCAGCCGCTCACTATTGAGTTCGACTAACTCAGCCAAACGTGTTTCCAATCGCTCCCGTTGCGCCTGCAAAATCATCGGCAAATCATTACGAATTGGCCCAATTTCAGCAGCAATAGCAGAACAACGTTGCTCAATCAAGCTTGCCAACTGAGCCCCCTCACGCTCTCGATGAGCTACCAACTGTGCCAAAGCCGTATCAAAATGCTCTAGCACCGTATCACTCAATTCCTCCACATCTAGCATTTTGGCTTCTAGTACGCCTTGCCAGCGTAAAATCTCTATAGCATTAGGCGGCATCGTATTGCCCGTCATAGCATCAATCTGTTGCGCCGCCTCCCATAACTGTTGGGCTAACTCTTGATTAAGCTGCCATTGTTCATTGTTGCCTTTATTGGCTTTAAAATACAAAGTGCAATCCACCTTTCCACGCTTGAGCTGCTGTTGAATGCGCTCACGTATTGTCACTTCTAAGCGGCGAAAATCTTCTGGCAGACGCAGAGAAATGTCTAAATAGCGATGATTGACTGAGCGTAATTCCCAACAAAGTTGTCCCCAACTCTCTTGTAGCTCGATGCGTGCAAATGCCGTCATACTGCGAATCATAAAATATTCCTTGAAAAATAACGCCTATTTCTGTGCAATAATAAGGCGATAAAACTGCCACGAAATGGCATTAAATAGTAAATAAATAGGAGCAAAAAAAAAAGATGCCTCATTCCACGACGGGCTCAAACCAGCCATTTAGCTACCGTTCAAGACTATATATTATAGCCCTCAGTATTATAGCCTTGTTGACCATTGCGGGAGTTCTTCTCATTCAATGGGCACTGTATCAGCAATCCAGCGATGCACGCATTATTAACATCGCTGGACGACAACGAATGCTCAGTGAAAATTTGAGTAAAACGGCACTGACCATTCAATTGTCTAATACTCAACAGAATGAATACATTGATAAATTTAGTAACGCACTCTATTTGTGGGAAAAATCTCATCTTGGACTGCAATTAGGTAACGCCGACATGGGACTGCCGGGCAAAAACAGTGCGAAAATCAAACAAATGTTTGCTGATCTGCAACCGCACTATGACGCGATGAATACCGCCGCTAAAAATTTATTGGCAGCCATTGACGGAGCAAATATCGCAGAGCTTGTCGAACAAATTGTCGCCGAACAACCAGCCTTTGTCCAGCAAATGGATGCCATAGTGGATCAATATGAAACTGAAGCATTAGCTCAAGTAAACCAAGTGAAACTGATCGCCTTCATTTTAGCAACACTGATTATCATCGTCTTAATACTTGAAGGATTATACCTTTTTCGTCCGGCGGTTCGACAAATTCAACAAACAAGGCAAGATTTAATCAACGCCAACGACATATTGCGAAAGATCGCTCATGCAGTGTCAGCAGGCAGCATAGGGACAACTTTTCTCAAGACATTAGTTGAACACCTTAGCAAAACGCTGCAAGTGAAATATGCTTTCATCGGTCAACTACAAGGAAATGACACAATCAAAACACTCTTTATGATCGCCGACAACCAGTTGATTGATAACTTTGAATATGATTTACACAACACACCCTATCAAAAGAGCATCACGGGTGATATGCCCTGTTGTTCTTATTCTCAAAGCGTTCAGCAACATTTTCCCAATGATCCGCTATTGAAGAAAATGGGCATTGAAAGTTGTGTTGGGACTCCGCTTTTTAATGCCAACGGCAAAGTGACGGGTTTAATGGCGATTATGGATGACAAACCACTCAATCATCAAAAACGGATTGAATCAATGTTGCAGATTTGTGCCGCACGCGCTTCGGCAGAATTGGAACGAATACAAGCATTAGAAGCATTGTATAAAGAACGCGCCTCATTAGCCCAGCGCGTTAAAGAGCGCACCGCAGAATTAACAACAACCAATGCCAAACTAGCCCGCGCCGTCCGCGTCAAGGACGAATTTCTCGCTAACATGAGCCACGAATTACGCACCCCACTTAACGGTATTTTGGGCTTATCTGAAATACTGCAAGAGGGCATTTACGGCTTTCTCAACCCCCAACAAACCAAATCTATCCGCACCATTGAAGAAAGTGGCCGTCATTTACTATCTCTGATTAACGATATTCTTGATCTTGCCAAAATCGAAGCAGGTCAGATGAAGTTAGAAATTATCCCGGTTTCCACCGAGGGAATTGGCAACGCCAGCCTACGCCTTATTAGGCAGTTGGCTTTGAAAAAACGCATTAAAATTTCGGAAAACTACGACAGTGCAGTGACAATTATTCAGGCGGATAAACGCTACCTCAAGCAAATCCTGCTCAATTTATTGAGTAATGCGGTCAAGTTTACCCCCAAAGGGGGCAAGATTAATTTAGAAATCCGTGGTAATGCCGAGCAAGGTATGGTTGAATTTATCATCTCAGACACGGGAATAGGTATAGCAGAAAAAGACATGGCGTACCTTTTCAAGCCCTTTGTGCAACTGGATAGCGGCTTGAATCGAGCCCATGAGGGCACCGGCTTAGGTTTATCCCTAGTTTATCGTTTAACAGAAATGCACGGTGGCAGTATCTCCGTTGAAAGCGAGCTTAGCAAAGGCAGCCGCTTTATTGTCTCTTTGCCTTGGCAAGAAGCGGTTATGGACACCTTGCCCATTGCTGACGCGCCTTTGTTCCGCCCTGCCGAAGCAGCAAGCTCAGCGGCACGCATTTTATTAGTGGATGATAACTTAACCATCCTGAATACGCTGTCTGATTACCTAGAAGCCAAGGGTTATCAAGTCATTATGGCACTGGATGGTGTACAAGCGATTGAAAAAGCAATAGAAGAAAATCCAGATATCATTTTGATGGATATGCAAATGCCGCATCTGGATGGACTAGAGGCGACTCGTCGGATTCGGGCATATGCTCAGATTGCCGCGACACCGATTATCGCATTGACGGCTTTAGCGATGCCCGGTGATAGGGAGCGTTGTTTGGAGGCGGGGGTGAATGATTATTTGAGCAAGCCGGTGAGTTTTAAAAAGTTAAGGGCGGCTATTGAAGCGTTGTTGTAAAAAAATGTGCAAGGTACGCCTTGCACTCCTGAGTTTTTAAATATGCCATTAAGTTAAGAATAGCTTGTTGATTTATTGACGGAATAAACTGACTCCAAAAAAATCCGTTTATTCCGTTAATCCGTTGTACTTTATTTTACTTATCATCCAAGCAAGTAGCTTAACAGGAGAACAAAAAATGAATCCAACCTCAAACCAGCCATTTAGCCGTCTTTCAAACTTTTACATTATAGCCCTAAGTCTCATCGCCTTATTGACTATTGCCGGATTTTTTCTAATCCAGTGGGCACTCTATCAGCAAACCAACGACGCACACCTCATCAACATTGCAGGGCGACAACGGATGCTCAGTGAAAACCTGAGCAAAACCGCACTGATTATTCAATTATCTACTGACACCAACCAACGGCTTCAATATATTGAAAAATTTCGTCAGGTGCTGAATTTCTGGCAACAATCCCACAATAACATAGCCTTATCAAGCAACAACAGTGCAACAGTGACACAACAGTTTGCTGAATTAGAGCCACATTATCAAGCGATGAAATCCGCCGCTCAAAACTTATTGGCAGCCGCCCAGCACCCCCACCCCATCAATCTCTCCAAATTTGTGCAACAAATTGTCACACAACAACCAGCCTTTGTGCAGCAAATGGACGCGATTATCTCCCAATATGAAGCAGAAGCATTGAACCGAATGAACCAAATGAAAATCATTGTTTTCATTATAGCAACACTCATCCTCATAGTCTTACTACTTGAAAGCATATACCTCTTTCGTCCCAAAGTCGCCGAAATCCGCAAACTCAACGCCGAACTTAAACAACATGTCAAACAACGTACCACACAACTGGAAATGACAAGCCAAAACTTGCTCTTGTACAAAATGGCTATAACAGAAACTTATGAAGGCATCACGATTGCAGATGCAATACATCCTGACATGCCATTAATTTATGTCAATCCAGCCTTTGAGCGAATAACAGGCTATACATCCGCCGAACTGATAGGTCGAAATAGTCGCTTTCTCCACGAAAGCGATCATAAGCAGCCCGCCTTAAATGAAGTGCGAGCGGCAATTCGAGAAGGAAAAAATTGCCATGTCGTTTTGCGTAACTACCGCAAAGATGGCAGTCCATTCTGGAACCAACTAAACATCTCCCCCATTCACGACGCGGCAGGCAACTTGACCCATTTCGTGGGCATTCAGTTAGACATCACAGCCCAAAAAGAAGCCGAAGAAGCTTTGCAGGCGAGCGAAGAACGCTATCGGCGTATTATAAACACAACACAAGAAGGCATTTGTGTCTTAGATACTGAAGGTCGAACCACTTTTATTAACCAACGTCTGCATGATATGTTGGGCTATAACCTTGAAGAAATGCAAGGCCATTTCCTGTTTGACTCATTAGACAAAGCCGCTCGTATTGAAGCAGAGCAACATTTTGAACAATGCAAACAAGGCATTAAAGAACAATTTGATTTTCGATTTCGTCGCAAAGATGGCTCACAATTGTGGACGCTGATCAGTGCCAACCCGTTTTTTGATGACAATGGTGAATTCATGGGTGCGCTAGGAATGATTAGTGACATCACAGAGCGCAAACAAGCAGAGTTTGCCCGACAGAACTCTCTCGACTTATTGCAAAAAGTGCTATCTAGCCTCAATGAAGCCGTTCTGATTATCAATCCCCACAACCAGCAGATTGAAGAATGTAATCAAACAACTGAATTGATGTTTGGCTATGAACGAAAAGAACTGATTGACCAAAAAACCAATTTCCTGCATGTCAACAAAAAACTATACCAACAATTTAAGCGCAACACCAAATTACAAATTGAAAACAACGGCTTTTTTCAAACAGAGTTCAAAATGAAACGGAAGAATGGAGACATTTTTGCCACAGAACATTTTATCAGACCACTCCATAAAGAAAACGACCCACTGTACAAAGAAGTTTGTGTTATCCGCGACATCACAGATCGCAAGCAAGCCGAAGAAACACTACGAAATATCGTTAATGGCGTTGCGTCAGCGGGCATCGGGACAACTTTTCTCAAGTCATTGCTTGAACATCTTGCTAAAAGCTTACAAGTCAAGTATGCCTTTATCGGTCAACTGCAAACGGATAAACCTAATAAAATCAAAACACTCTTTCTCATTGCCGATAACCAATTGGCTGATAATATAGAATATTATGTACACCACACTCCCTGTGAACAAGTCCTTAAAAACAAACTATTATGCACCTACCCCCAACAAATTCAACAAAGCTTTCCGCTTGATACCATATCAATCAAAATGGGAGTTGAAAGTTACTCAGGCACACCACTTTTTAATGCCAAAGGCAACATAGTCGGCTTAATGTCGATCATGGATGACAAACCGCTGACTCATCAAAAACAGACAGAATCAATGTTGCAGATTTTTGCCGCACGCGCCTCAGCAGAATTGGGGCGAATACAAGCATTAGAAGCATTACATGAAGAACGCGCCTCCCTAGCCATGCGCGTTAAAGAACGCACCGCTGAATTAACAGCAGCCAATGCCGAACTCGCCCGCGTCGCCCGTCTCAAAGACGAATTTCTTGCCTGCATGAGCCACGAATTACGCACCCCGCTCAATAGCATTTTAGGGCTGTCTGAAATGCTACAAGACGGCATTTATGGCACCCTCAACACCAAACAAAACAAATCTATCCGCACCATTGAAGAAAGCGGTCGCCATTTACTATCTCTAATTAACGAGATTCTTGATCTCGCCAAAATTGATGCAGGCAAACTCAAACTAGAAATTGCCCCCGTTTCGGTCGACGGGATTAGCAACGCCAGCCTACGCCTCATTAAAGAATCAGCACTGAAAAAGCGTATCAAAACATCGGCAAACTACGACAGCGCCGTGAAAATTATTCAAGCGGATGAACGCTACCTGTTGCAAATCCTACTCAATTTATTAAGTAATGCGATCAAATTTACCCCTGAAGGAGGCCAAGTGAATTTAGAAGTCCGTGCTCATGCCGAACAAAGAACAGTTAACTTCATTGTTTCGGACACCGGGATTGGCATAGCCGAAAAAGATATGGTTCGCCTCTTCAAACCCTTTATACAACTGGATAGCGGCCTAAATCGCGCCTATGAAGGCACAGGATTAGGTTTATCCTTAGTTTCCCGATTAACAGAACTACATGGCGGCAGCGTTTCCGTCAAAAGCGAAATAGGCAAAGGCACCCACTTCATCGTCTCATTACCTTGGCAACCGATAACCGAGACACTACCCACACCCGACGAACCGGCGCCCCAAGCTGACATCCCAAGCTCATCAGCGGTGATTTTATTAGTGGATGACAATCTCACCACCATCGAAACACTGTCTGACTACTTGGAAGCCAATGGTTATCAAATCATTATGGCATACGATGGAACACAAGCTATTGAAAAAACGATAGAAGAACATCCAGACTTGATCTTGATGGACATTCAAATGCCGTGTATGGATGGACAGGAAGCGACACGTCGGATTCGGGCAAAAGCGGAAGTTGGCGCGACACCGATTATCGCATTGACTGCCTTAGCAATGCCCGGAGATAGGGAGCGTTGTTTGGAGGCGGGAGTGAATGATTATTTGAGTAAGCCGGTGAATTTGAAAAGGTTGAAGGCGGCTATTGAGGGGCTGGTAGGCGATAAATCGCCTACTACGAACGGAGAAGACTAAGTTTTTCCTTGTGCTGGACGGGGCCAACGCTAGAAATCAGATTTTTCAAAAAAATCGGATTTCTTTACTCGCGGAGGCGGAGAGAAATCAGATTTTTCAAAAAAATCGGATTTCTTTACTCTTAACATATTAATAGTTATCTTTTCTTTTGTGTACTAGATTTTGTAAGACTCATTCAGTGTCAATGCCATCCCATAAACGACTGATAGGGTAAGTATCGCCCGATAGAGTTTCTTTCCAAGCTTGGCGAAAACTTTCTTCAGCCGTGTTTAAAGTCACACTTTCACGATAAGATTTGACAATACGCAAGAGTATGGCAAGTTGTTGGGTATAATGTTGAGTTGTTGTCATCATATGAATTGTCCTTGTGTTTTTCCGCCGTTAATTAAGTCATGGGAGACCAATACCCATGACGTTGTAAACTCAACGAAACGAAGTAACTTCGCTCCGCGACGTTCAAAATTAACCTACGAGGTGTGGGCTTTATGCGTAGGTTTGGCGGCAGGTTAATTTTTCGTATCGACTACGGACTCGTCATGGGTATTGCTCTCCCATGACTTAATTAACGGCTTAACTTAATGGCATTAGCCTGAAGCAATAGGCAAACAAATATAAAATCGACTCCCTTTCCCCATCTCACTTTCAACGCCTATTGTGCCACCATTTGTTTCTACAAAGTCTCTGCATAAAACTAAACCCAAACCGGTGCCCCGTTCATTAGCGGTTCCCATCGTAGAGTGACTCACATCCATTCTGAACAATTTATCGATGTTTTGGGGTTCGATGCCAACTCCGCAGTCTTTAATTGAGATTTCAACCTCGCCGCCCACCTCTTGAGAGGAAATTTCCACCTGTCCGTTTCGATGTGTGAATTTTATCGCATTGGAGAGCAAGTTTCTGATCACCGTATTAAGCATGTGTTCATCCGCAAAAACCTTCCCATTCTCAATAGAAGAGAACAACTTGATATTTTTACCCCTCGCCTGACCACATAATAGATCAATATTATTATCAACTATAAACTTCAAGCTTAAGCTTACTGGCTGAGCCTTGAGCCGACCACTCTGCAATCTTGACCATTCTAGCAGATTTTTTAACAAATCCTGACCTATTTTTGAGTTTTGCATAATCATCTGCATAAATTGCTCTTTATCAACGGCCTTATAATCGCCTACTAAGAACTCAGATAAGCCAATTAAGCCATTGAATAGGTTCCCTAAATCATGCGCGATGATAGAGAAAAATTTATCTTTGGTGGCATTGGCTTGTATCAATTGCTCAACGGTTTGCTTAAGTTGAACCTCGATAGCCTTCAATTTGAGATGCGTATGAACGCGAGTGATTAATTCTTCGGCATTGAAAGGTTTGGTGACATAATCAACGGCCCCCAGTTGAAAGCCCTCGACCACCTTCTCTTTGTCGGTTTGGGCGGTCAGAAAAATCACAGGAATATCGGAAAGAGCAGCATTTTGCTTTAATCTCCTGCACACCTCAAATCCGTCCATCTCCGGCATCATAACATCCAGCAAAATGAGATCAGGCCTCTTTTTTTTTAAAATCGTGTTCAATGCCTGAGCACCACTTTTGGCGAAGATAAGATTATAGCCCATTTTCGTCAGCGTATTTCCTAATACTTTTAAGTTTTGTGGATTGTCATCCACGATCAAGATGAGTGATGATTGATTCATATATTTTTTAATAGTCGGTTGATGTATGTAGGGTGCGTCCCACTTCTCCCGTCGATATCCCCGTCCAAAACGTTTGATGCCATGGTTGAGGCTTTTGAAACATAACGTTCATCAGGACTCCAAGATTTATCTTGGACTCCTTTTATGTCTGATATCAGGATTCGGTACTTAGCAAATGACAATTTAACGGTGAAAATATCACCTTGTTCAGTGTGTGAAAGGCTAAAATTTTCCAGCATGTTCATTAGTCTATCTACTATTTTTTTTTTTAAAAAATAGGATTTTTCACTACGGCTCGATTTCAGCTTTAGCAAATAGCCATTCTCGCAAGGCTTGATTGATTAGCCTACTCCTCGGCTGGCTCGTAGTAGTAGCTTTAGCGACTTGGTAGGCGATAAATCGCCTACTACGAACTGTTCCATAAATGCCTTGTTTTGACGTGCGGCATGTGCATGACTCTTTATATTTCAAGGCAGAGCGACAGTAGACACGGTAAAAGCATAATCAGTGTCGGGAATAAATGTGGTTTTTATGTTGTCTTTATTCATTTTAATACCTTCTTTTTGCGCTTCTTTCAGCATATAGCTTTTAATGTCAGCGTCTTGCAGGTCCATTTTTGGATGAAGGCCAATAATGGCTAACACACCATCGCCAATATGCTCGATAGACTGTGTATTTCGCACCGTCCAATCTTTTATCATATTCTTTAAACAAGATTGGGTGGGCTGGTATTGCTCAAGGGCTATGGCATATTGTTTACCACTAGCGATAAAAGTAAAGTCAAAAATGTATGGTGAAGTCTGACGCTGTTTTTGCCACTTTAACCCATCATAATTTTGAGAAAGAAAAGCGGCAAATTCCACTTCTCCAGGGTTTGTTTAGAAAAAGCATACATAATGTATTTCCTTAATCGGTAATGACAGTTGCTCCGTCAAATGTTTTGTCAGCGATGTCAAGCGTTTTTTTTGATGCGCTCCAAACAACATTAATCGAGCTAATACTAACATAAAAATTATAGGCGCGTGAGATAATGGATCAGTTTATCACGCTACGTCTTTGGCACCACAATTCATTCATGAGTGCAAGGCGTATTGACGTACTATTGGAGATATCTGTATAATAAACCATCTTTGAATTGCAGGAGCGATTTATGACGACTTTGACGATTGAACTGCCGGAATTAGACAACCTAACGGATCAAGATTTATGGCACATTGTACATACAGCCATGAATCGAGTAGACTTAACTTCCGCTGAGGAGAATCATGCACAAGATTTGCTGGACAGTTATGACCATGCTGTTTTGATTCGGGCAAAGGCAATGGCTTTGCTCAAAAAACGTGGACATGATTTTTTAGGGGTTCCTTATGTCTATTAAAAAAATTATAGAAAAAATTCATCGTATTTATTTAGATGCTGCACCTATCATCTACTACATCGAAGATAAAAAGCAGTACCAGCAATCTACCCAATATATTTTCGATAGGATCGATGATGGCAAATTAACCGTAGTCACTTCATCTATCCTCTTGTCTGAAGTTTTAGTGATGCCATTTCGTCAAGGATTGATTCAACAAGCAGAGGACTATCGTCAAATATTGACTACTGGTGAAAACACTGAGTATGTGCCAATCTTAGATGAAGAAGCGGCAACAAATGCGGCAAAATTGAGAGCTATTAATCACGAAAAAGAACTAAGTACCTGAGCCATATTTCCACTTAACTTAAAATAAATTAATGGAAAATATTATTATTATTATAAGGAGTGATTATGTCTCATATTAAAACGTTGTTGAAACAAGTTGATTGTTTGAGTGTTGATGAACAGAAAGAATTATTAACCATTTTAAATAAAAATCTAACCAAACAGGAACCGCCCAAAATACGTCGTAAGTGGCGCAGTATTCGTGGAACGGCACCTAATCTCTTAAAGGGAGAAGATGCTCAAGCATGGATATTGCGTCTAAGAAGTGGTGAAGCCGCTTAAGAACGATATTTCGCAAAGCAGTAGGCGATAAATCGCCTACACCTCGGCGGGGCTTAATGCCATTGACGCGCTGGCGTGGCAACCCGAAAAATCTAGGAGCAAACCAACAAACATGCAATATCCGTCTCTTAAAACCCTCAACTTCAAAAATTACAAAAACTTAACAATGGGCAATGCGCCGATTGAACTGCATCAGTTGAACATCCTTATTGGCCCAAATTGTTGTGGAAAAAGTAACTTAATCGGCACACTCCAGTTCTTAAAAGACGGTGTGACTGCCAGAGCAGAAGCAGACATTGGATTGACTGGACTAGAGGTAGCACTTGATCATTTAGGAGGTGCTAAAATCTTAAATGGCAAAATAGCACGTCCTGCTGGCGTGAATTTTGAATTTGAATTTAGTATGACTGAGCTTATGCCTCGCGGGGGCGTACTTGAACTTGGCTTAGAGATTCCAACTAATGGCAGACGAGTGACGATACATCAAGAGTTATTGCGTACTGGCAATGCTGATAAACCCTTTTATTATTATCAATGCCATGATAAAGAAAGTGGCAAAGGAGTAGTCTCTTTCTACAATCAACCAGAACGGGGCAGCCATTTTGAACAATTACATGATGTGCCCATCAACGACTTAGCTTTAATAAGCATTACCAAGTTACTTGAAAATAGCCAACTCCCGCCCGAAAAAGCTCCCCTATATAAAGTACGGCGACACCTGATGGAAACCATCGCGCAGTGGCGTTTTTATAATGCGAATCATACGAACTTATATAACATTCGCAATTCTGAGCCCAAAATTGGTGGGCAAGAAGTCCTACTTTCCGCCGCCCTCGAAAATCTGTCACTGGTTCTCTTTAATCTTAGCAATCAATATATTGATTTTGAAGAAAATATTAATAATGCCATGAAAGCGATTTTACCCACAACACGTCGGGTTAGAGCGATACCATCAGGACGTTTAGGACTCACAGTGGAATGGTATTTTGAGGGTATTGAAGAGCCATTTTATCTGAATGAAATGTCAGATGGTGCGGTGCGAATGCTCTGTTGGGCGACTATCCTACATTCACCCGTTTTACCACCGTTACTTGTCATTGATGAACCAGAATTGGGCTTGCATGTGGCTTGGATGAGTACTTTAGCACAATGGCTAAAAAAAGCGGCTAGAAAAACTCAGGTAGTCATTGCGACACATAGCCCTGATCTTCTTGATCATTTTACAGATAATCTGGAAGATGTCATTTGTTTTTGTAAAGAAAAAGATCATTTTATGCCAAAACATTTATCACGAAAACGGCTGTCAAATGCCCTTAAAGAAGGATGGCAATTAGGCGATCTTTATCGCGTCGGTGATCCTGAAGTGGGAGGTTGGCCATGGTAGTCTGGTTATTTGCGGGAGGCGGCGAATCAGAAGTGAATGGCTTAATCCCCCATTTTCTCCAAAAGCATTTTTCAGATTGTCAATTTGAGAGAAAAACGCCTATTTACAAGAAACCTGCCGGCAAGCGAAAGCCGGGTGTTTCCTACGGATACGGCAAAACCGGCAAAAGTCTGGCCGTGCAAATTCAAGAACGTTTGAAAACAACTTTAGACAATGAAGCGCCATCTGATCTCATTTTGGTAATAGATGATTTGGATTGTCGTGACAAGGATAAGCAAACACAAATGTTTTTGAAAGCGATTGATACGGTGGCGGGTGCAGCCGCGATAAAACGCCTGATAGGATTTGCTGCACCTGAGTTAGAAGCCTGGCTCATTGCGGATTGGGACAACACCGTTGCCAAACATGTTGATTTTCGTGGATGTCACCAAGCCATGCGTCGCTGGTTAAGTCAGGATAAAAACATTCCGTTTGGCGCACCTGAATCCTTTAGCAGATATGATTCTGACAGAGACTGTTGTTTTGATAAACTTTCTGAAGCACTGATTGCATCGACTGAACAATATAAGTGCAAGGAAATCTTTAGCAAAGGAGAACATACACCTTTATTATTAGGGCAAATTGACGTTGATAAACTAAGCAATAAATGTCCCATTTTCAATGAATTATATAATGGCATCTCCACTTATTGTGGGAAGTCCTAATTGATCTCAATGAAAAATTTAGGAGTCCAAAAGAAATTTTGGACTCCTAAATACAAAAAAATTAGGGACTTATTAGTCAAACTGTTAGGGCGTTAAAAAAAACGACAGGATGTTATATAAAGGAGTGCAAGGCGTATTGACGTACTATTGGCGATATCTGTAAGATAAAATATCTTTGAATTGCAGGAGCGATTTATGACGACTTTGACGATTGAACTGCCGGAATCATTAACCCA
Organism: Pseudomonadota bacterium; assembly: GCA_039714115.1. Taxonomy (GTDB): domain Bacteria; phylum Pseudomonadota; class Gammaproteobacteria; order Beggiatoales; family Beggiatoaceae; genus Thiomargarita. The sequence goes on from JBDLJY010000086.1 coordinate 17,160, forward strand.
ACAGTTGCAAACCTATCACATTTCCAAACAGCAATTGCGAGTAGCAGTCGCCGACTTTATTCAAAGCTATATACGCCGGAGCCAAGCACAATCTCAAGCAACCGCGTTGTCTGAATTAGACAGCCTAACGGATCAAGATTTATGGCACATTGTACATACAGCCATGAATCGAGTAGATTTGGTGACGATGGAGACATTGTCTGCCAAACAACATAAAACTCACTTAACTTCCGCTGAGGAGAATCATGCACAAGATTTGCTGGACAGTTATGATCATGCTGTTTTGATTCGGGCAAAGGCAATGGCTTTGCTCAAAAAACGTGGACATGATATTTCCTTGTTGCAACAATCTCACTTCACCATAACGCCAAACTTATATTCCCCAAGCATTACGACAACAGGCTCACGAGATATTTGGCTCTCGTTGTGCTTATTGTCTGACCCCAGAATGGATTATTGGCACAGCATTCACGATTGACCACATTATTCCAGAGTCTCAGGGTGGTGAAACCATTGCTGAAAATCTCTGTTTGGCTTGTTTTGCTTGTAATTCTATCAAGGGAACCCAGACAACCGCCCTCGATCCGCAAACGAAACAGCTTGTACCACTTTTCCATCCTTATCACCAAGATTGGTTTGACCATTTCACTTGGCAAGCGGAGGGTTCACGGATTGTTGGTTTGACACCCACAGGAAGAGCGACGATTAACGCGCTGAGATTAAATCGACCCTTATTGGTAAATGCACGCCGCTGGTGGGTTCAAGCCGGCTGGCATCCACCTGATAATCCACGAGAATAATCTTGGCATGACCAAAACACTATGATATTATTTTATGGTTCCTACGCGCCGACGTCGGAACCATAAAAACAGTCTATCAGGAGTGCAAGGCGTACCTTGCACCTATCATGCCCGGAAATTCATTTAACTGCTTTTCAATTTCCTCAAAATCAAAAGTTTGGACAAATTCAGACAACTGTTCTCCATAAGAGCAGAACTGTGAAATATGATATTCTTGACCAATTTCATTGATTTTATGAGCAAATTGTTTTATCTCTTCCAAATCTAAACCATCATGAATTTCTTCCCAATCTGACTGGCATTGTTCCAGTTTTTCTACCGGGATGTCTGAGAGATTTGGCAAACTGTCATCATCAGCGGTTTCGGTAAAAGGCTCAACCACCTTGTGTTTTAAATAGCGTGATAATTCACTCAACAATTCTGATATCGAGACAGGCTTAAATAAATAACCATCAAACCCATAAGCCTTGATTTCTGATTGTTCGCTCAATAAAGCTGAGGCGGTTAAAGCAATGACGGGTATCTGTTGAGTACTCGGATTTTTTTTCAACTTCAAAGTAGCCTCATAGCCATCCATAATAGGCATTTTAATATCCATTAAAATGAGAGCAGGCTGATATTCTTCCGCAAACAATAAGCCACTCTGCCCATCTTCGGCTTCAATCACCTCCAGATTGAATTGCTCTAACCATTCTCGGAGCAGAACGCGGTTGGATTCAATATCATCTACAACCAGTACCCGCGCCGGTTCAAAGGCGATATTTTTGAAATCAATAGAATCATCCCTAGCAGGTAGTGCAAGCGTGTGAACCTCGACATCCCTTAAAATAATTTCAAACACGCTCCCTTGTTTTTCTTGGCTACGGACGCTAATCTGACCATTCATCATTTCGACTAATCGTTTGCTAATAGCGAGTCCCAAACCCGTGCCACCATATTTTCGGGTACTTTGACCATCCTGTTGTTGGAAGGCTTCAAAAATGGTCTCATGCTGAACTTCAGGAATACCGATGCCAGTATCCGCGACTACGATGATTAAATCAACTTTGCTACTGTCATTTTCTTGAGAGCGTTTATAGAGACTCAGTTTAATGTATCCCTGTTCAGTAAACTTGATAGCATTACCGATTAGATTGAGTAGCACTTGCCTGAGCCTGGTTTCATCCAGTACCAGTGCTGGCGGTAACTCTTTATCAATTTCTACAATGAATTCTAGCTTTTTTTCGGCTATCTTGACGGCAAAAATATGTTCCAATTCAGTCAAAATGAGAGTTGGATTGATCGGCTCAGACTGAATCTCTAGCCGCCCCGCTTCAATTTTTGAAAGATCAAGTATATCATTAATCAAAGTCAGCAGCGTTTTCCCCGCCGTTTGAATTGAGGACAGATAACTTTTATGTTTTTTGTCGGTAATCATTGAGGACAATAAATCCGAAAAACCGATGACGGCATTCAAGGGGGTGCGTATTTCATGGCTCATGTTAGCCATAAATTCGCTTTTTGCACGATTGGCAGCCTCAGCAGCCTTTTTGGCTTGTTTTAAGCTTTCCTCCCACCGCTTACGTTCAGTAATATCTTCAGCTACTTTGATGAAATGGGTAATATTATTCTCCGCATCTTTCATGGAAGAAATAGAAACAGATTCCCAATAAAGTGTCCCATCCTTTTTCTGGTTCTGAATCTCACCTCGCCACTCTTTGCCTGATAAAATGTTCTCCCATAACGCCTTATAAAATTCTGTTGACTGCTTGTTTGATTTTAGAATGCGTGGATTTTTTCCAATCACTTGGGAAGCGGTATAACCAGTGATTTGGGTGAACTTGGGATTCACATATTCAATATTGCCATGAATATCTGTGATAACGAGGATGCTTGGGCTTTGTTCAATAGCGAGAGATAACTTACGGAGTTCTTCTTCCGCTTGTTTGCGCTGGGTAATATCTTCAATCATTGCCAAACAGTAACTGGGCGTGTTGTCCTCATCATAAAAACACGAAGCCGTTACATTTCCCCAGATCAACTGTCCGTTCTTTTTAACATATCGTTTATCCATTTGGAAAGAGGGGCGTTCATGAGTGAGCATTTTCGCAATCTGTTCTCGACTCTTGGGCATATCCTCTGGATAGGTGATGTCGGCAACTCTCATCTCCATCAATTCTTGTTGTGTATAGCCCAACATATGGCAAAAAGTTTGATTGACTGTGAAAATATCACTCTCCACTGTGGTAATAACCATACCAAGTGGTGCCTCCTCAAAGACTTTGCGAAACCGCTCTTCACTTTTTTGTATTCTCTTTTCCACCTGCCGGCGTTTGGTGATATCCTCAACCATTTCAATAGCAGCCACAACATTGCCTTTCGCGTCAAGGAGTGGCGTTGAGACGACTCGGTAGTTGAGAATCTGATTACCCACAGACTTGTCTATGACAGCCTCATGTAATTTGCCATCCTGTAATGTTTTGCGGCTAGGACAATCATTACAAAGTGCCTTTAGCGGTTTATCGGCGCATAACAGGTGTTCCTGCCCCTCAGCATTAAGGTTTGGAAACCACTCGCGCATTTTACGGTTTAATTGAAGTATTTGCATTTTAGGGCTAATAAGCGCGATGCCGATATCCAGGTTATCAAGGATGTTGTCAAGCCTTGCCTGCGATTCCAGTAACGCCTGATGACGTTGAGCCAATTCAATTGTTCTCTCGGCTACGGTTGCCTCAAGTGCGTCACCATGGGCTTTCAATTCTTCTTCGGACTCTCTCAGACGAGCCGCCATACTATCAAACGCTCTTGAAAATTCGCCAATTTCATCTTTGGAATCAATATTGACTTGATAATCCCAATTACCTGCTTTTATTTCATGAACCTTTTTATGTAATCTCAAAATAGGGCGTGTGACGGTTTCAGTAAGAACAAGAGCGACTATAATACCAATTCCTAAAAGGAAGATAATAAACCAAAACAGCATAGTAACCAGTACGTCAACGGGTACAAAAGGTTCTTTTGCATTTCTTTCTGCCAGCAAGCACCAGTCCATGCCTTTAATGGTACGATGAGCCCCAATCACCATTTGACCACGATAATTTTCATAATGCTCTATTTCCTTTCCATCTGAAAACCATTCTTTCACTTTTTTTGAATCCAGTTTCACTTTAAAAAAAACGGTGTCATCAACAAAGCGTGAAGGCGTTATCATATAACCCTCTTTATTGATGAGATATATTTCTCCTGTTTTTCCTAAGCCGGTTCTATCAGTGGTGATTTCATATAAATCTTCCTGGGCTTCTATATTGATAATTAGAATGCCGGCAAATTCACCATTGACGACAATCGGTGCTGATATACTGAAAACGAGGGTGTTCGTCATCATGGAAATATGAATATCTCTGATATAAACACCCTCTTTGCCATGCGTGAATATTTCGGCATTACCATGTTTATCAATACCGAGGTGGAGATGACTGGATACCACGACATTCCCCTTTTTATCGAGCACTCTTATTCTGGAAAAAATTTTTTCAGATTGTATTAAAGCTTTAATTCTTTGATTGGCAGAGGCGACACTATTCTGGTTTGTGACAACGTCTATAAAAGTCCTTTCAGTTGCCAGAATCTTCACAATTTCTTTATGCATCTCTAAAAGCGTTTCAATATGACGCGCTCTGGATATGGCGACATTTTCTAAATGATTATAAACCTCCGTTTCAATAATATTTTTTGAAAGGAGGGCACTAATGGTGATGGCAGCGATACCTGTTATTAATATCACCATTAAGATCAGGGTGGAAAATTT